>JALUTW010000239.1 GCA_027021685.1 Chromatiales bacterium
AGGCGCTCGTGGCGCCCGGCATGGACCTGGGGCAGCAGGGGCAGGGCGGCGGCCGGGGCGGCGGGGTTGAACCACTGGAGCAGGTCGCGCGTTCCGGGCATGGGTGCCGGGCGCCAGCCGGCGGCGCTCATGGCCGCCTGCAGGGCCTCCGGCCGGCCGGCCCACTGCACGTTGAGCGGGTGGCGGCGGGCGCCGCGCAGGTCCTGGCGCACGCGGGGCAGATCCCGCCAGCCCCCGGCCCGCCACTGGTCCACGGTGACCACCCGCGGAGGCGGGGCCGGCATCGCCACGGGGGCGGGGGCGCTGGCCGCCAGCGGGACCGCCAGCAGCAGGGCCAGGCCGGCCCAGGCGTGGCGGGGATGGCGCGGGCCGCCCAGCACGTGGCGGCGGTAACCGATGCCCAGCAGCCCGGCCCAGGCCAGGCCCAGGGCCAGGTCCGCCAGCAGGCCGGGTACCGTGGTCCGTCCCAGGTAGAGCTGGGCCAGCACCGCCGCGCCCAGCACCGCGGCCACGATCAGGTACAGGGGCTGGCGCCAGCGCGGTGCTGCCTCCCGGGCCAGCAGCACCGCGGCGAAGGCGTACACGCTCACCGCCGGCAGCAGGGTGCCCAGGGGGGGCGGGCCGGGGTGGTTGGCGCGGTAGAGGGCGTCCACGCCCCACAGGGTGAGCGCCGGCAGGAGCAGGGCCGCGGCCAGGTGGATCACGGGCTTCCACTGGCGCTGGGCGGCGAACCACAGGACCAGCCCCGTGCCGGCCAGGCCGGTGCCGGCGGGCGTGGCGAAACGGGCCAGGGCGCCCATGAGGGCGTCGGCCCAGGGGGTGCGCCAGCCGGCCAGGGTGTCCCGCACCAGGAGGGTGAGGGCATCGGGTCCGCTCCGGCCCCACAGGGCATGGAGTGCCACGGCCGCGCCCAGGGCGCAGGCGGACACCCCTACGGCCATGACGGCCACGCCGCGCAGCTCGGGCTCGCCCGGATCCACCAGGGCCGAGGAGACCCGTCCGGTCACCGGGTGGCGCGCGCTCCAGCCCAGGAGCCGGTCCATGACCCGCTCCACCCGGGGCAGGGCGCGGCGGTAGACGGCGCGCACGCACAGGAGCAAAAGCCACAGGGCCGCGGCCAGGACCAGCAGCACCACGGCCAGGCGGCCGGCCACCTCGGCTGCGAGCTGCAGCGACAGCCCCAGCACGATGCCCGGGGCCAGGTAGAGGGGCGCCCAGGCCAGGGCCGAGAGCACGTTGGCGGCGGTGAAGCGGGCCACCGGCATGTGCATCATGCCCGCCACGGCGGGGATGACCGCGCGCAGCGGGCCCACGAAGCGGCCCAGGGCCACGCTCTTGCCGCCGTGGCGCAGGAAGAAGGCCCGCCCCCGCTCCAGCAGCTCCGGGTGGCGCGACAGCGGCCACAGCCGCGCCAGCCGCTCGTGGTAGTGGCGCCCCAGCCAGTAGCTGAGCACGTCGCCGGCCACCGCGCCGGCCACGGCCCAGGCCACGGTGGGCCAGAAGGGCAGGTAGCCCAGGGCGATGCCGGCGCCGAAGGCGATCATCATGACCGCCCCCGGCACCAGCAGGCCCACCACCGCCAGGGACTCTGCGAACGCCACCGCGAACACCACCAGCCCGCCGGCCAGGGGATGGGTGGCGATCCAGTCCAGCAGGGCGCGGGCGCCGGCGGCATCCATGGCGTGATTCTACACGGGGTGGAAAGGGGCCGGTGTCACCTGCAGATGATCCGCACTGTGCTCACCGCCCCCTTGCCCGGGAATCAGGCCATGGCCCTGAGCACCCCGCGCGCGGCCTCGATGGTGGCGTCGATGTCGGCCTCCGTGTGGGCGGCGGAGACGAAGCCGGCCTCGAAGGCCGACGGGGCCAGGTACACGCCTTGTTCCAGCATGCCGTGGAAGAAGCGCTTGAAGCGTTCCACGTCGCAGGCGCTCACCTGGGCGAAGTTGCGGATCTTTTCCTCCCCGGTGAAGAAGAAGCCGAACATGCCGCCCACCCGGTTGGTGGTGAGGGCGACGCCGGCCTCGCGCGCGGCGGCCTCCAGGCCGTCGGTGAGGCGGCGGACCTTCTGCTCCAGGGCGTCGAAGAAGCCGGGCTCGGAGATGAGGCGCAGGTTGGCCAGGCCCGCGGCCATGGCCACCGGATTGCCCGACAGGGTGCCGGCCTGGTACACGGGTCCCAGGGGGGCGATGTGCTCCATGATCTCGCGCCGCCCGCCGAAGGCCCCCACGGGCATGCCGCCGCCGATGACCTTGCCCAGGGTGGTGAGATCGGGGGTGACGTTGTAGTAGGCCTGGGCCCCGCCCAGGGCCACGCGGAAGCCCGTCATCACCTCGTCGAAGATGAGCACCGCGCCGTGGGCGTCGCACACCTCGCGCAGGCCATCGAGGAACCCCGGCACCGGGGGCACGCAGTTCATGTTGCCCGCCACCGGTTCGACGATGACGCAGGCGATGTCGCCGCCCGCCTCGTCGAACACCCGGCGCACCTGGTCGATGTCGTTGTAGTCCAGGGTCAGGGTGTGGCGGGCCAGGTCCGCCGGCACGCCGGGCGAGGTGGGCACGCCCAGGGTGAGGGCCCCGGAGCCGGCCTTCACCAGCAGCGAGTCGGCATGGCCGTGGTAGCAGCCCTCGAACTTGACGATCCTGTCCCGGCCGGTGTAGCCGCGGGCCAGGCGGATGGCACTCATGGTGGCCTCGGTGCCGGAATTGACCATGCGCACCAGTTCCAGCGAGGGCACCGCCCGGCACACCGCCTCGGCCATCTCCACCTCCAGCGCGGTGGGGGCACCGAAGGACAGCCCGCGGGCGGCGGTCTCCTGCACCGCCCGCACCACCTCGGGGTGGCTGTGGCCCAGGATCATGGGGCCCCAGGAGGCCACGTAGTCGATGTAGCGGCGCCCGTCCTCGTCGTAGAGATACGCCCCCTCGGCCCGGGCGAAGAACACCGGCTCGCCGCCCACGCCGTTGAAGGCGCGCACGGGGGAGTTGACTCCGCCCGGGATGACCCGGCGGGCGGCTTCGAAGAGTTCGTGGGAACGGCTCATGGATCCTCCTCGACGGCGGGAAACAGGGTGGCCAGGGCGCGCGCCGCGGCGGTCACGTCACGCTGGCCCAGGACGCCGTGGCTCACTGCCAGCATGTGGGCGCCGGCGGCCACCAGGGCGGCGCCATTTTCCGCGGTGATGCCGCCGATGGCAACCAGCGGCAGGGCCAGTACGGCGCGCGCCGCCTCCAGCAGGGACACCGGGGCCGGCGGCGCCTCCGGCTTGGTCAGCGACGGAAAGAAGCGGCCGAAGGCCACGTAGTCGGCGCCCGCCTCCGCGGCCAGGCGGGCCAGCGACAGGGAACCGTGGCAGGTGATGCCGATGACGGCCTCCGGGCCCAGGGCCGCGCGGGCCTCGGCCAGCGGCGTGTCGTGCTGGCCCAGGTGCACGCCGTCGGCGCCCACCTGCCGGGCCAGGGCCACGTCGTCGTTGACCAGGAACAGGGCGCCGTGCTCGCGGCACAGGTCGCGCAGGGCGGCGGCCTGGGCCGGGCGGTGGTCACCGCCGGACTTGTCGCGGTACTGGACGGCCCGCGCGCCGCCGGCCAGGGCCGCGGCCACCCGGGACTCCAGGTCCGGGCCCTCGTCGGTGATCACGTACAGCCCGTGCAGGGCCCGGCGGGCCATGGCGGTGCTCAGCCTTCGCCGCGGGCCCAGAACAACCGGTTGGGCAGGCGCTGGCCCTGGCCCAGTCCATAGCCGTGCTTCAGGGCCTCCCAGGTGTATTCCTGGGCCTCGTGAATGGCGGTGAAGGGCTCCAGGCCCTGGGCCAGCAGCCCGGCGATGGCGGCGGCCAGGGTGCAGCCGGAGCCGTGGTAGGCCTGGGGTAGGCGCTCCCAGGTCCAGGCGTCCAGCCGGCGGCGGTTGCCGTAGAGGACGTTCTCCACCACGGCCGGGTTGTCACCGGCATCGGTCACCAGCACGAACTCGCAGCCCAGTCCCAGCAGCTCCTGGGCACAGGCCTCGCTGCTGTCCCCCTCGGGGGCCAGGGCCCGGGCCTCCCCGGTGTTGGGCGTGAGCACCGTGGTCTGGGGCAGGAGCAGGGTGCGCAGGGCCTCCACCACGCCGTCCTCGGCCAGGCCCCCGCCGCCCCCGGCGGCCAGCACCGGGTCCAGCACCAGGGGCACCTCGGGGTAGTCGTTGACCAGGGTGTGGAGCACCTCGATGACCTGCACGCTGCCGGTCATGCCGATCTTGAAGGCGTGCACCGGCATGTCGCCGAGCACCGCGCGCGCCTGCTCCGCCAGCAGGGCCGGGTCCACCGCCCGGTACTCCACCGCCCGGCGGGTGTCCTGGACCGTGAGTGCGGTGGCCAGCGGCGCCACGTGGCAGCCCATGCTGGCCACGGCCTCGATGTCGGCCGCCAGTCCCGCGCCGCCGGTGGGATCGAGACCGGAGAAGGCCATGACGACGGGCACTGTGGGGGTGGAGGCTTCCATGGCGATGGGATGGCTGGTGGGGCGATTGTATCATTGCCCCGTCCCGGGGCCGCTGCCGCCGCGGCGCGAAAGGTGCGAGAATCGGTCCCTCGTTTTATCCCTGTCAGGCAAGGAGTCGAGACCCATGCAGTATCGGCGCTGGATGTGCGTGGTGTGCGGTTTCATCTACGACGAGGAGAAGGGCCTGCCCGAGGAAGGCATCGCCCCGGGCACCCGCTGGGAGGACATTCCCGAGAACTGGGTCTGCCCCGAGTGCGGGGCGGCCAAGGCCGATTTCGAGATGGTGGAAGTGTAAGGGGCTGGCTGCTGGCCGCTGGGAGCTTGTAGGAGCGCCGCCCCCGGCGTGAACATCACGTCCGGCGGAATCTTCTTCGCGGCCCGGGGGCCGCTCCTACACCCGTTCTGTCCTCTGTCCTCCGTCTTCCATCCCCCGTCACCGGCGGCCCTGGGCGTCGAGCCAGGCCAGCCGGGCCGAGGATTCCAGCGAGCACAGCCACTTGTAGGCCAGGTTGATGGACTCGCCCTGGGCGAAGACGCCGTGCCCCTGCACCACCGCCACCCGGTGGTCGGCCAGCAGCCGGGCCACCTCGTCCGGGGCCCGCCGCAGGTACTCGGCGGCCGGAATGGCCACCACCGGCACGCGCTCGAAGTAGTAGCGGCCCTCGAAGTCGATGGGCTCGAAGGTCTCGGCGTGCAGGGTGGTGACGATGCTGTAGGGCCCGTGGGCGTGGAGCACCGCCCGGGCCTCGGGGTTGCGCTGGTAGACGCGCACGTGCAGGGGGGCGTCCAGGGAGGCGCCGGGCCCGATGGTGCCGTCGATGTCGCAGCGCACCAGCGCGTCGGGTTCCAGGGTGTCGGCGCAGGCGCCGGTGGGGGTGATCCAGATGGTGTCGCCCTCGCGCACCGAGGCATTGCCGCTGTGGGAGTCGTTGAGGCCGTACCGGCGCAGCCAGCGGTAGTGACGGACGAGGTCGGCACGCGGATCCATGCCGGCATTGTAGAACCTGTCTCAAAATTCCACACGGCCGCGCGCCTGGCGATTTTCGGTGGGAGCCGGCGGGCATGGCTGCACGGGAAGGCAATGCCGGCATCTTGGCCATGGAAGGCGGCCGGGGAGAAAATCGCCGGCGCCCCGGGGGGTTGCGAGCCACGCCCACGCCGGCGGCGTTGCGCCGCCGGCCCGTACAGCGAGTACTGTGCTGCGCGGCGCGCCTTGCCGGCGCGGCCGCGGACTCGCAACGCGACGCGCGCGGAATTCTGAGACAGGTTCTAGAACCTGTCTCAGAATTCCCCACGGCCGCGCGCCTGGCGATTTTCGGTGGGAGCTTACGGGCATGGCGGCACGAAAAGGCAATCCCGGCATTTTGGCCGCGGAGGGCGGTGGGGGTGAAAATCGCCGGCGCCCCAGGGGGTTGCGAGCCACGCCCACGCCGGCGGCGTTGCGCCGCCGGCCCGTACAATGAGTACTGTGCTGCGCGGCGCGCCTTGCCGGCGCGGCCGTGGACTCACAACGCGACACGCGCGGAATTCTGAGACAGGTTCCAGGGCGAAACGTCCTGCCGCGGCGTGCTTGCCAGCAGGGCATCGCTGTGTCAGGCTTGGCCTCCCCTGGCCGGGCTGTTGAAAAACGGCCTGCCGGCGGGCGGGGCAGGGATGCCCCGCCCGCCGGTCGGGCGCGCAAGCGCCTGGTTTGGCGTGGATGGACCCGGACCTGCGCCGGGTTCGGCGGGTTGAAGAGGGCCGGGACGGCCTTTTTCGGCATCCTGCGGGGTGCGGCGGAGGCCCGTGCCCGGTTTTGTTACTGTGTGGTGTCCCGCCAGGGAGCGGCCTGAAATGTACTCATGCAACCGGTCCGCTCGACAGTTTTCGCCCGCGACCCGGCCGTGGAACTCTGCGTGGAGCGCGTGTGCCGGCGGGGTTGCGCCCAGGTGCGCCAGGTCATTGCCCTGCTGGAGGCCGGCGCCCAGGTGCCGGAGACCCGGGGGCTGGGCCCCGCCCAGCGCCAGGCCGTGCTGGACGAGCTGCGCGCGGTGATGGCGGTCTACGACGCCCGCACCTGAGTCTCAGCCCGTCACTCAGCCCCTCAGGCTGATGCCGAGGGTGGCGAAGGTGGAGTCCTCGCCGCCGCTGCCCGCATCCACCCGGCCCGCCTCACCGTAGAAGGTCACGCTTTTCGACACGTCCCAGTCCAGCCGCAGGCTGAGGGTGTCCCAGCGGCTGCCGTCCACGGCCGAGTGGGTCCGGGTCCAGGCCACGCCCGCCAGGCCGAAGGCCGTTTCCCGGTCGAGGCTGGCGTGGAGCTGCCGGTCGGCCAGGCCGTAGCCGTAACCCAGGGCCTGGTTGCTGAGGAAGAGCTGGGCCAGGCGCCCGCTGAGCCGGGTCACGTCCGCATCGTAGTCCCACGTGGCGGCGGCCACGGCCAGGGCCCACCGGTCCCAGCCGTACCAGGTGGCCGCCAGCTCCAGGGCCACGGCGCTGGTGCGCACCCGCGGAGGCGGCCGGCCCAGCAGGGAACGGCCGGTGAGCTCGATGTCCAGCCAGGCAGGAGAGGCCCGCAGCTCCCAGCGCGGGGTGTTGGCCATGAGGTCCAAGGTCAGGGTGTCCGTGGTGTAGATCTCCTCGGCCCCCCAGGTTTCCCAGGACAGGCCCAGGGCGAAGCGCCTCTCCCGCGGGGTGGTGAACCCGAGGGCGAAGTTGCCGGTGTCGGCGTACTGCAGTTCCGAGCCGCTGTAGTCGGTGATGCCGCCGGCCAGATCCAGTGTCATTCCCGAGGGAAACTCCAGCGCAAGCGAGCCCTGGTAATCGGCCACTTCCAGTGAGTCCCGGGTGGTTTCCAGCGACAGGGTCACGGCGGTGCCCCCGGCGGGGGCGGGCCCGGCCGCGAGCAGTCCCAGGAACGCGGCCAGCACCCGGTGGGCGTTGCACCGGCCGGTTTCTCGTCGGTGGCGGAAAGTCATCATGAACAACAACGTTCGGGACGGCTGCAAGGTTGACATTCGCGGGGCCGTGATTCCGTTCAGCCGTCTTCCCACAGGAGTTCGTCTTCCTCGGCCAGGTGCCAGACGAAATCGGTTTCCTCCGCGGTCTCTCCCGGGGCCAGTTCCCGCACCTCCTCCACGGCCAGCCGTTCCGGCGGCAGGGGGCCGTCCCCGGCCAGGCCGCGCCGGGCCAGTTCATGCTGGACGAGGGCCAGCGCCGCCTCGGCCGCGGCTGGCGGGTCCGCGGCATCCACGGGCACGGTGCGGTGAAAATCCAGGTGCTGGGGTTCGCCGTCCACTTCGAACACGAAGTCGCGGCCTTCGACGAGGGTCACGAATCGGGGCATGGTTTCTTCCTTGTGGTTGTCTGGTGTTCTGGTCGGGCTTGTCCGGATGCACCGGTGTCCGCACACCGGGCCCCGGCGCGCCGCGATGATAGCATCCGCGCCGGTTCCGGGCCCGGTTGGCCGTCGCTTGTCCCTCGGGTTAACATCGCTTCTGGTACCCCGCCGGAGACCCGCGGGGCCGGAGTCGATGCGGGTGTCGTGTGCCGGAACCCCGCGAGGATGCCATCTGGACCATGCCGCCAGGAGTCGAAAGAACACCCGCTGTGCGCATGGCCGTCGTGCTCGGCGGCATGTTGCTGGGCGTGGCAGCGGGGCCGGCGGCGGCACAGGCCGTGCCCCCGGAGGCGGAGGAAGGATTTTTCGCGGAGCTGCCGCTGGTGGTGACCGCCTCGCGCCTGCCCCAGTCACGGGCCGATGCCCCGGTCTCGGTGACGGTCATCGACCGGGAGCTCATCGAGGCCTCGGGGTTTACCGAGGTGGCCGAGCTGCTGCGCCTGGTGCCCGGGTTCATCGTCGGCTACGACCGGGCGCACGCCCCGGTGGTGGCGCACCTGCTGGCCAACGATGCCTTCTCGCGCCGCATGCAGGTGATGGTGGACGGGCGCTCGGTGTACGTGCCCACCATCGGCGGTCCGGTGTGGTCGGCGCTGTCCCTCAACATCGACGACATCGAGCGCATAGAGGTTGTGCGCGGGCCCAACTCCGCCACCTACGGCTCCAACTCCTTCCTCGGCGTCATCAACATCATCACCCGTCCCGCGGCCCTGGACGCCGGCCTGTCCACCCGGGTCAATGCCGGCGAGCGCGGCCTGCGCGAGGTCACCGTGCGCAGTGGCGGCGGCAGCGCACGCATGGACTACCGGCTGACTGCGTGGTACCAGGAAGACCGCGGATTCCGCAACCGGTTCGACGGCAGGCGCGTGGGCCATGCCGTGGGGCGGATCGATTACCAGGCCTCGGTGCGGGACCGCATCAGCGTGCAGGTGGGTTTCAGCCAGGGCGATCTGGACCAGGACGAGCCCGAGGACGATGCGGCCGCCGGCGGCAACACCCCGCCTCACGGCGTCACCATCCGCAGCAACTTCCAGCTCGTGGAGTGGGAACGGATGCTGGACGGGGAGCAGCAGCTGCGGCTGCGTTTCTACCACAACGGCTACGACAACTTCGAGGAGTTCACCCTGGTCAACCTGTCGCCGCCGCTGCCCATGGACACCCTGCCCTACGACCAGAGCCGCAGCGGCGAGCGCTACGACCTGGAAATACAGCACTCGCTGGCGCCGCTCGGGCACCTGCGCCTGGCCTGGGGCGCCAGCCTGCGCCGCGACCAGGTGGCTTCGCCGCGCTTCCTGGGCCGGTTCAGCCCGGTGGAGATCGACATGTCGCGCCTGTTCGGCCACGGGGCCTGGGAGATCGGCGACGAGTGGCTGCTGCACGCCGGGCTCATGATCGAGAACAACGGGATCACCGGCACCGAGCCTGCGGGGCTGCTGGCCGCCAACTGGCGCCTGCGGCCCGGGCACACCCTGCGCCTGTCGGCCTCCACCGCCACCCGCACCCCGGTGGCCTTCGAGGCCTACACGGACACCGGCATCGACATCCCGGGGGTCGGGCGCCAGCAGGTGTTCTTCCGCAAGACCATGCCGGATGCCGAGCGCATCACCAGCACCGAGCTGGCCTGGGTCGGGACTGCGGCCGGCAACACGTTGGCCTGGGACGTTTCCGTGGCCCGTCACCGCCTCCGCGACCTGGTGGTGCTGGAAGGAGGGGAGGCAGGTGACATCGATCCCGACAACGAGGGTTTCTTCACCAACGGCGGCGAGGCCGACCTGTCCACTTTCCAGGCGGCGCTGGACTGGCGCCCGCGGTGGGGGCGCATCCACGCGGCCTGGGCCCACACCGACATCGATGCCCGGCCCACGGCCAAGGACGACCAGGCCCTGGACCGGGCCGGGCCCGAGGACATGGCCTCGCTGCTGGTGATCAGGCACCTGGCGCCGGGGTGGAGCGCCAGCGCCGGGGCCTACTACCTGGGACGCATGAAGCACATTTCGGGCTCCCGCATCCGGCCCGCCACGCGCCGTTACGATCTGCGCCTGGCCTACCGCTGGAAGGGACGCGACTACCGCGGCGAGCTGGCCCTCACCGGCCAGAACCTGGGGCCGGCCTACACCGAGCTGCATCCCTTCTCCGAGGGATCACACCGGCTCTATGCCTCCCTGAAGCTGGAGTTCAGGTGAGCGGGTGGAACCCGGTGCGATCACTGCACCGCCGCGATCTCACTACCCGCTTCCTGTTTCAACGCAGAGACGCAGAGATTTCAAATGGATGGACACATGGTGATCGCCGGGTGAGGCGATCGAAGCACTGCCCGGCGACATGCATTCATGATCCCCGTTTCTTTGCGCTCTCTGCGCCTTTGCGTTGAAAGGTTTTGATCAGGACGTGCTTCCTGTGCCAACGCAGAGACGCAAAGCATCGTAGGGTGCGGCGGCGAAGCCGCCGCACCGCCCACTGTCACCGCCAGCGGTGCGGCCGCTGCGCGGCCACACCCTACCCGTTTCCTGTTTCAACGCAGAGACGGGATATGTTTGTTGCGCCGGAGGCTGCGGTTGATGGAGTGTCGAGGGACAAGGGACGAGCCGCGCAAGGCGCGTTCGAGGCTTCCGGAACCCCGTTGACCGTCTTTGCGTGTTCTGTGATTCAGGGGGCAGAAGACGGAAGACAGAGGACAGATGATCGGATGGGCCGGCGCGAAGGCTTTGCCGGCACACCCTGTGCGACATCCATCACGTGGCAGCCTGCCACAATTTCACCGATATCGATCTTATTTCAACTACAACAACAAACTCTGCGCCCTCTGCGCCTTTGCGTCTCTGCGTTTGCATCACGTAGGCGAAACCTTCATCGCGGCCATGGACTCACACACGCGCGGAATTTCGAGACGGGTTCCAATCATTTCCATCGCCTGTCTCCTGACCTCCGCCTTCTGATCTGGCGGTACCAGA
>JALUTW010000240.1 GCA_027021685.1 Chromatiales bacterium
GTGCGCCCCCGGCGCGCCCGTACCGGCGGCGGGCGCAGCGGCACCGCCCCGTCCCGCAGGCGGCGCCGGCGCGTGGCCTGAAGCCGGGGCCGGCGGTCACGTTGACGCAGGTCAACACGGCCCGGGGGGCGGCACTGGTGTAATGACACCCGAGACGGCATCACGGCGCACACGGGTTGCGCCGGGCCCAACCAGGGGAGAAGGCTCATGACCGCTCCGCACAAGCCCCAGGATTACCTGCGCCAGGGACGCCGCGACCGGCTCATCCGCGAGCTGGAGCACGATCCCTACCACTCCAAGCGCAAGTACGAAGAACCCACGGTCTGCCCCGAGTGCGGGGCCGTGTTCCACGAGGGTCGCTGGACCTGGATGGCCGAGCCGCCCGAAAACGCCCACCGGCACCTGTGCCCCGCCTGCCAGCGGGTGCGCGACCGGGTGCCCGCGGCCTTCCTCACCATCAGGGGCCCCGTCCTGGAGACCCACAAGGACGAGATCCTGCACCTGATCCGCAATTACGAAAAACGCGAGCAGGCCGAGCACCCGCTCAAGCGCATC
This sequence comes from Chromatiales bacterium, assembly GCA_027021685.1. Lineage (GTDB taxonomy): Bacteria > Pseudomonadota > Gammaproteobacteria > CAMYNG01 > CAMYNG01 > JALUTW01. The sequence continues at coordinate 556 of JALUTW010000240.1, forward strand.
ATGGACATCGAGGAACAGGAAGACGGCCTGGTGATCACCTTCACCGACGCCCACCTGGCGCGGGGCGTCGGCGAGGCGCTGGACCATGCCCACAAGGGCGGCGAGCTGGACTACCAGTACACCAAGGACGACATCATGCTGCGGGTCACCTGGACCCGCTGAGGCCGCCGGGGACCGGTTCGGGCCGTTCAGGCCTGTTCCAGCAACCGGTTGACCGGCATGGGAACGTGGGTGCCGGGCGCCTCCTCCCGGTGGTCCGCCGTGACCCGGCAGTGCGGCCGGCGGTTGGCGATATCGAAATCGTTTTCGTAGTGGAACGGGCGCAAGCGGGCGGGATTGTCGTTGGGCCCGGGTTCGGTGTTGAGGATCCTCCACCCGAACTCCGCCAGCCTGGCACCGTACTGCTCGCGCCGGATCCAGGCCCCGCACTCGTCCAGACGCCATTCATCCGGATCCTGGTCGGGCACCGCACGGGCCCGCTCCCACACCTGCTGGATGGTACGCTCGTCGTAGTCCATGGCTTCACCTCCATCAGCGTCTGGTCCAACGCGGCCGATGACCTCGCCACCGACCTCCGTGGTCCATGTTTGTGCCCGCCGGCGCCGTTTGCAAGCCCCGGCGGCGGGGCTTTCACGGCGGCATGATCCGGCGCTCCCGCCGCGCGTTCCTCGCCCGCCGCCTGGTCAAGGCCGGGGCCGCCGACATCGTCCACGGCCACTCCTCGCACCACGTCAAGGGCATCGAGGTCCACCGCGACCGCCTCATCCTCCATGGCTGCGGCGACCTCATCAACGACTACGAGGGCATCCGCGGCCATCCGCCCTACCGCGACGACCCGAGTCTCATGTACTTCCCCCGGCTGGACCCCGCCACCGGCGCCCTGCTGGAGCTGCGCATGGCCCCCATGCGCCTCGAGCGCTTCCGCCTGCACGATGCCGGTGCCGGCGAGGTGCGGTGGCTGCTCGACGTGCTCAATCGCGAAGGAAAACGACTGGGCACCCGCGCCCGGCGTGGCGACGACGGCCTGCTGCACCTGGAATGGGATTGACGACGTCAGGAACGCAGCCGGGTGCAGCTCCGCCGGGCCGGGTGGACGGCCCGTAGTCAAATCCGGTGGCTTTTTTCCTCCGGCGCCCTGTGCCACCATTGGTTGCAGGCGGCAGGGCTACATGGGGCACGGTGCGATGCCGGAGGAATCCAACTGGCTGGTTCATGATCACCGCCGGCACGAGGCGGCGCTCACCGAGTGCGAGCTGGCGGCCGGGGCCGAGGACTGGCGCGAGGCGGTGGAGCTGTTCCGGCGGTTCGTGGACGGGCTCAGGCTGCACATGCGCATGGAGGACGAGGTGCTCTATCCCCTGTTCGAGGAAACCTGTCCCGGCGTGGCCGAAGACATCGCCGACCTGCGTTACGAGCACGAGCGCCTGAGCCAGCTCGTGGAGGAGCTGGTCCACGTCATCCGTCACAAGGATTTCGACCATCTGGAGGCGTCGCTGCGGCCGCTGAAGCGGATCATGATGGAGCACAACGCCCACGAGGAGTTGGTGTTCCGGCGCATGAGCGACAGCCCGCTGCTGCAGCGCCGGGAGGAGATCATGGAAAGGCTCGCCAGGCTCGGCCCGGTGGACGAGGACCGGGGCTTCGATTTCTAGCAGGATGTTGAAAAAGTCATCCTGACCTTTCCCAACGCGCCGAACCCGGAGCAGGTCCGGGTTCGGCCACGCCAAATCGGCCGCCTGCCGGGCAGGCTGTTTTTCAACCGCCCGCTAGCCCTTCCAGTCCTCGATGATGATCCGGTCCCCGGACTTGCGCACCACCACCTTCTGGCCCTCGCGCCAG
>JALUTW010000241.1 GCA_027021685.1 Chromatiales bacterium
CGGCGGCACCCCCAGCCTGCTGCCCGCGGCGGAGCTGGCGCGGCTGCTGGACGGCGTGCGGGCCCGCCTGCCGCTCGCCCCCGGCGCCGAGATCACCCTGGAGGCCAACCCCGGCACCGCCGAGGCAGCGCGCTTCGCCGCCTTCCGCGCCGCCGGGGTCAACCGCCTGTCCATCGGCGTGCAGAGCCTCGACGATGCCATGCTCGGGGCCCTGGGCCGCATCCACGACGCGGCCCAGGCCCGGGCCGCGGTGGCCGCCGCCCGCGCCGCCGGTTTCGACAACATCAACCTGGACCTCATGTTCGGCCTGCCGGGACAGGATCACGCCGGCGCCCTGCGCGACCTGGAGGCGGCGCTGGCGCTGGCCCCGGAACACCTGTCCTGGTACCAGCTCACCATCGAGCCCCACACCGCGTTCGCGGCCAGCCCACCGCCGGACCTGCCGGACGAGGACGCGCTGGCGGCCATGCACGAGGCCGGGCTGGAACGGCTGGCCCGCGCCGGCTACGAACAGTACGAGGTCTCCGCCTTCGCCCGTCCCGGGCGCCAGTGCCGGCACAACCGCAACTACTGGGAATTCGGCGACTACCTGGGCCTGGGCGCCGGGGCCCACGGCAAGCTCACCGACGCCGCCACCGGCACCGTGGTGCGCCGCCGCCTCGTGCGCCATCCCGGCGACTACCTGGCCGCGGCCGGCACCGCGGCCGCCGTCGCCGGCGAGGAGACGGTCCGCGCACCGGACCTGGTGTTCGAGTTCATGCTCAACGCCCTGCGCCTGACCGCCGGCTTCCCCGCGGCCCTCTTCACCGAGCGCACCGGCCTGCCCCTGGAGGCGGCCCGGCCCGCGCTGGAGGCCGGCCGGAGCCGGGGCTGGCTGGAGACGGACGGGGAACGGATCCGCCCCACCGCCACCGGCCGGCGGTTCCTCGACGACCTCACCGCGCTGTTTCTCCCCGCCGGCGACAGGGCCGCGGCGGTCCCGGACCCCGCCTGACCCCGTCCCTCCCCGCGGCCGGCCCGCTATACTGGGGCACGGGCTTCGTGCGCAAAGACGAGGGTGAACAGCCATGGTCAGCGATGGTGACTACGTGCCCATCCCCTGCGCCACCTACTCGCGGCTGGAACTGGCGGCCATGCACGGCGAGCGCCTGCGCGTGTCCTGGCGCGCCGGCGGGGTGGACCACGTGGAGACGCTGCGCCCGCGCGACCTGCAGACCTGCCGCGGCGAGGAGTTTCTCATCGCCGACACCGACCGGGGCGAGCCCCGCCGCATCCGCCTGGATCACATCCGCACCCTGCACAGCCTGGACGAAGACGCCACATGAAGGCGCACACCCGCTACGGCGACATCGCTCCCTTCGTCACCCGCGACGGCTCCCTGGTGCGCGAGCTCATGCACCCCGCACATCACGCCGTCATGCACCAGAGCCTGGCCGAGGCAGTGGTGGAACCCGGCCGCCGCACCCTGCGCCACCGCCACCGGGTGACCGAGGAGATCTACCACGTCACCCGCGGCCGCGGCCGCATGCACCTCGGCAGCACCTGCTTCGACGTGGCGCCGGGCGACACCGTGTGCATCGCCCCCGGCATCGCCCACTGCATCGAGAACACCGGCGACGAACCGCTGCACATCCTGTGCGCCTGCACCCCGCCCTACAGCCACGACGACACCGAACTCCTCGAACCACCCAGCCCCCAGAACCCAGTCCCCAGAACCTGAAATCGTGCGCATCGGCATCGACCTGGGCGGAACCAAGATCGAGGCGGTGGCGCTGGACGCCACCGGAACCGAGCACTTCCGCCGCCGCACCGAGACCCCGCGCGGTGACTACGCCGCCACCCTGGAAGCCGTGGTCCGCCTGGTGGCCGAGGCGGAGGGCGCCACCGGCCACCCCGGCGCGCGCGTGGGTCTTGGCATCCCCGGCGCCATTTCCCCGGCCACCGGCCTGGTCAAGAACGCCAATTCCACCTGGCTCATCGGCCGGCCGCTGAAGGCCGACCTGGAGGCCCGGCTCCGGCGCCCGGTGCGCATCGAAAACGACGCCAACTGCTTCATCGCCTCCGAGGCCGCCGACGGCGCCGCAGCCGGTGCGCGGGTGGCCTTCGGCGTCATCGTGGGCACCGGCACCGGCGGCGGCATCGCGGTGGGCGGGCGGGTGCTCACCGGGGCCAACGCCGTCGCCGGCGAATGGGGCCACAATCCCCTGCCCTGGCCCGGGCCCGGCGAGCTGCCGGGACCGGCCTGCTACTGCGGCCGCCGCGGCTGCATCGAGACCTGGCTCTCCGGCCCCGGCCTGCTGCGCGACTACGTGGAGAGCGGCGGCAGCGCGGCGGACGCCCGCGAGGTGGCGCAGCGTGCCGGCGCCGGCGAACCCCTGGCCGCTGCCGCCCTGGACCGCTACGCCGGGCGCATGGCCCGGGCCCTGGCCACGGTCATCAACGTGCTGGACCCGGACATCATCGTGCTGGGCGGCGGCCTCTCCCGGCTGGCCCACCTGTACGAAGAAGTCCCGCGGCGCTGGGGGGAGTGGGTGTTCTCGGACCGCGTGGACACCCGCCTGCTGCCGCCGGTGCACGGGGACGCCAGCGGGGTGCGCGGGGCCGCCCGGCTGTGGGCGGCGGACGAATCGTAGAACCTGCCCCGCAATCCCGCGCGAGCCGCGGTGCGGGCCCGCGGTCGCGCCGGCCAGGCGTACCGCGCGGCGCGGGAGGCCTCGGGGACGGCCCCAGAATCTGTGAGCCGAATCACAAAAATAGTCCCATCGGGCTATTCAGCGCTTGTGCCGCCGGCCGATGGAGTCCTCAACAACACCGAAAACCGTGTGGAATATGACCATCGCACCCGCCAGCAGGCCCGAATCCCGCCGCCGCCACGAGCGGGTGGCGGCCGACCGGCCGGTGACGGTACGGGCGCCGTCGGGGATCCGGGTCAAGGCGCGGCTGGTGGACATCTCCCTGGGCGGGGTCGCCATCCGCTTCGAGGCCCCGGCCGATCCCGGGACCCGGCTGGAGCTCCGGTTCCTGCTGCCGGTGGCCCGCAACCGGCTCAAGGAACTGGAGGTGCGCGGTGTGGTGCGCCACCGCCGGGTGCAGCGCGACGGCTTCGTCATGGGACTGGAATTCGAAGACGCCGACGTGACCCTGCAGAACACCATCCGCCGCTACATCAGCTTCCGCCGCTCCCTGTGACCGGGCCCCGGCGCTCGTAGAGCAGGTCGAACACCTCGTGCCCCAGGCGCCGGCCGCGGGCCTCGAAGCGGGTCACCGGGCGCGAATCCGGCCGGGGCACGAAGTCGCCCGCGGGAGACAGGTTGTGCAGCGCCGGTTCCGCGCCCAGCACCTCCAGCATCTGCCGGGCGTAGTCCTCCCAGTCGGTGGCCAGGTGCAGGCGCCCGCCGGGGCGCAGCCGGCTCGCCGCCAGCCGGGCGAACTCCGCGTTCACCAGGCGCCGCTTGTGATGGCGCTTCTTGTGCCAGGGGTCGGGAAAGAACACCAGCAGGAGATCGATGCTGCCCTCCGGCAGCCGCGGCAGCACCTCCATGGCGTCGTCCACCGCCACCCGCACGTTGGCGAGCCCCAGCTCGTGGATGCGGTTGAGCAGGCGCCCCACGCCGGGCCGGTGGACCTCGATGCCCAGGTGATCGCGCTCCGGGTGCGCCGCGGCCAGGTGCGCCAGCACCTCGCCGTTGCCGAAGCCCACCTCCACCGTCAGCGGTGCCCGGCGCCCGAACAGCGCGACCGGGTCCAGCGGTCCATGACCGGGCACGCCGTAGCGGGGCAGCAGCTCCTCCAGCGCCCGCCGCTGCGCCGGCGTCAGGCGCCCCTCGCGGCGGACGAAGCTGCGGATCCTGCGTCGTGGAACGGTGTTCTGATTGGCGCCAACCACAGGCTTCCAGTCGTAGCACGGCGGCACCGCACGGCGATGCCCTGACGGGATACGGGACCTGCACCGGCCGGCGGATACCGCGGTGCCCCATCCGCCTCGCGCGCTGCCGGCACGGGGAATCGGGCCCGGCGGCCGGTCACCCGACGCCGGCCTCCGGTCCCGGTTCAGAAAAAGGTTCCGTCCAGCGGCGACGAGGCCGAGGCGTAACGCCTGCGCGGCATGCGCCCGGCCAGGTAGGCCTCGCGCCCGGCTTCCACCGCCTTCTTCATGGCCGAGGCCATGAGCACCGGATCCTTCGCCGCGGCGATGGCGGTGTTCATGAGCACCCCGTCGCAGCCCAGCTCCATGGCCACGGCGGCATCGGAGGCGGTGCCCACGCCGGCGTCCACCAGCACCGGCACGCTGAGTTCCTCGACGATGAAGCGGATGTTGTAGGGGTTGCGGATGCCCAGCCCGGAGCCGATGGGTGCGGCCAGCGGCATCACCGCCACGCAGCCCATGGCCTCCAGCTCGCGGGCGACGATGAGATCGTCGGTGGTGTAGACCATGACCCGGAAGCCGTCCTTGATCAGCGTCTCGGCGGCCTTGAGCGTCTGCACCACGTCGGGAAACAGGGTCTTCTCGTCGCCCAGCACCTCCAGCTTCACCAGGCTGTGACCGTCCAGCAGCTCGCGCGCCAGGCGGCAGGTGCGCACCGCGTCCTCCGCCGTGTAGCAGCCGGCGGTGTTGGGCAGGATGGTGTAGCGGTCCGGCGGAATCACGTCCAGCAGGTTGGGCTCGTCCGGATTCTGGCCGATGTTGCTGCGGCGGATGGCCACGGTGACGATCTCCGCCCCCGAGGCCTCGATGGCCGCGCGGGTCTCGGCCAGGTCCTTGTACTTGCCGGTGCCCACCAGCAGGCGCGAGGTATAGCTCACGCCGTCGATGATGAGGGGATCTGCAGCGCCGGCCGGTGCCGGCACGGGATTCGTGTTCATGGCTTGCTTCCGGGCGCCGCGTGGGCGCGCTCTCAGGTCAGACGCACGGGTGCCGTGACACCCGCTGGAATTATATAACGGAACAATGCTCAGCCGCCGCCGATGGCGTGGACCACTTCCACCCGGTCGCCGTCGTTGAACACGCGCGCCGGGTAGTCGCTGCGGGGCACGATCTCGCGGTTGACCTCCATGGCGATGCGCCGCCCCGCCAGGCCCAGGTCCTCCACCAGCTGCTGGGCGGTGTAGCCGGGAGGCACTTCCCGCTGGCTGCCGTTGACGATGATCTCCATATCACTAGCGTATCGGCCACTGGTCCGGGCCGTCAATGGGCCTTATCATGACCCGGCGCCGCAGGAACCGACGACCCATGCAGCAACGAGACTGGATCGACGCCGGCATCGGCACCCTGGACGCCCTGTTCCGCGAGCGGGTGCGCCGCACGCCCGACCGCATCGCCTACCGCCATTACGACTCCAGGGCCAAGGCCTGGCGCGACCTCACCTGGGCCGAAATGGGCGAACGCGTGGCCCGCTGGCAGGCCGTGCTGCGCGAGGAAGGGCTGCAACCCGGCGACCGGGTGGCCCTGCAGATCAGGAACGGCCCCCACTGGGTGGCCTTCGAGCAGGCGGCGCTGGGCCTGGGGCTGGTGGTGGTGCCGCTCTACTGCGAGGACCGGCCCGACAACGTCACCTACATCCTGCAGGACGCCGGGGTCAAGGTGCTGTTGGTGGACACCGCCGCGCGCTGGGGCCGGCTGGCCGGGCAGGGCGAGGCGCTGGAGGGGCTCAGGCGCGTGTTCGTGCTCCAGGCGGACAAGGGCGGCATGGACGATGACGACGGGCGCCTGGCGGCGGTGCCGGATCGCCTGCCCGCCGAGGCCCCGCCCCTGCGCGAGCGCGGCGGCGACGCCGGCGCCCTGGCCACCATCGTCTACACCTCGGGCACCACCGGCCGGCCCAAGGGGGTGATGCTGTCGCACCGCAACATCCTGTCGGTGGCCGACGCCTCCATCCGCGCCCTGCCCGTGACCGGCGACGACGTGGCCCTGTCTTTCCTGCCAATCTCCCACACCTTCGAGCGCACCACCGGTTATTACATCCCCATGATGCTGGGCATGACCGTGGTCTATGCGCGCTCGGTGCAGCAGCTGGCCGAGGACATCGCCACCCAGCGGCCCACCGCCCTGGTCTCGGTGCCGCGCATCTTCGAGCGCATCTACGAACGCCTGCAGCAGCAGCTCGCCCGGGGACCCGCCATCCGCCGCCTCCTGTTCAACCTGGCGGTGGCCGTGGGCTGGCGCCGCTTCCGCCACCGCCAGGGCCTGGCCGGCTGGCATCCGGCGCTGGTGCTGTGGCCGCTGCTGCACCGGCTGGTGGCGGCGAAGATACACGCCCGCCTGGGCGGCCGCCTGCGGCTGGCGGTCTCCGGCGGCGCGGCCCTGCCGCTGCCGGTAGCCCGCGTGTTCCTCGGCCTGGGCGTGAACCTCATCCAGGGCTACGGTCTCACCGAGACCAGTCCCGTCATCTCCACCAACCGCCTGGACGACAACGACCCGGCCTCGGTGGGCCGGCCGCTGGACGGCATCGAGATCAGGACCGACCCGGAGAGCGGCGAGCTGCTGGTGAAGGGCCCCGGCGTCATGCTGGGCTACTGGAACAACCACCGCGCCACCGCCGAGATGATCGACCCCGAGGGGTGGCTGCACACCGGCGACAAGGCCGAGATCCGCGACGGGCGCATCTACATCACCGGCCGCATCAAGGACATCCTGGTCCTGTCCAACGGCGAGAAGATCCCGCCGGTGGACATGGAGGCCGCCATCACCCTGGATCCCCTGTTCGAGCAGGCGGTGGTGGTGGGCGAGGGCCGGCCCTACCTGGGCGCGCTGGTGGTGCTCAACGCCGACCACTGGTTCGGCCTGGCCCAGGAGCACGGCCTGGACCCGTTCGACGAGGAGGCGCTCAGACACCCGCGCCTGCTCAAGACCCTCACCGCGCGCGTGGCCGACTGCCTGCACGACTTCCCCGGCTACGCCAAGATCCGCCGCGTGGCGCCGCTGCTGCAGCCGTGGACCATCGACAACGGCATGCTCACGCCCACCCTCAAGGTCAAGCGCCACAAGGTCATGGAGGCCCACGCCGCGCTGGTGGAGGCCCTCTACACCTGAGCCTCCCGGGGGCTTGACACGCGGGGCGCGGGCGCCGCTAAACTTGTAGCGTCACGCGGGCGTCGTATAACGGCTATTACCCGAGCTTCCCAAGCTCGTGACGTGGGTTCGACTCCCATCGCCCGCTCCAGTCCCTCCGGTGCACCGGCCGTCCGGTGTCCCGCCAACCGGGACCCGCCTGCAGGACGCAATGTGAAACGGCCCCTCAAGTACACCCTCTGGATCCTCGCCCTGCTGCTCCTGCTGGCCGCCGCCGCGCCGGTGCTGGTGGTCACCCTGGTCGATGCCAACCGCTTCAAGCCCCTCATCGTCGAGGCGGTGGCGGAGCACACCGGCCGCCGCCTGGAGCTGCCCGGCGACCTGGCCTGGTCCCTGTCGCCCGCCCTGCGCCTGCGCCTGGAGCTGGGCGCCCTGCGCCTGGCCCAGCCGGCGGGCTTCGGCACCGGCCCCTTCCTGGAGAGCCGCCGCGCGGCGGTGGCGGTGGACCTGCTGCCCCTGCTCTCCCGCACCCTGAGCGGCCGCCTGGAACTGGACGGCCTCAGGCTGCACCTGGCCCGCGACCGCGGCGGCCGCGCCAACTGGGCCGACCTGCTGCCGCGGACCCAGGCCACCCCGCCGGCGGCGGCACCGGCGCCCCGGACACCGGTGCCGGCAAAGGAGACGGGCTGGCGCCTGGCCCTGTCCGGGCTGGCGGTACGCGACGCCGCCGTGAGCTGGACCGATGCCGCCAGCGGCCGGCGGCTGGAGTTCTCCCGGGTGGCACTGGAGACGGGCGCCGTCGTCCCCGGCCGGCCGGTCCCGGTGAAACTGGCCTTCACCTTCAGCCGGAAGGACCCGGCCCTGGAGGTCCGGGTGCAGGCCGGCGCCCGCCTCGTCCCCGGCCCGGACTCCGTGGAGATCGCCGGTCTCGACGCCCGGGCGGAGTTCTCGGGCAACGCCCTGCCCGCCGCCCGGCCGGTGCCGGTGGACCTGACCCTCCAGCGCCTGGCCCTGGGCGGCGACGGGCTCAGGCTGGAGGGGCTCGCGGCCACCGCCGCCGGGGTGGAACTGGCCGCGTCGGCCCGGGGCGATGCCGGCGGGCAGATCACCGGGCGCCTGGAGGTCCGCCCCTTCGATCCCCGCGCGGTCATGGACAGGCTGGGCCTGCCGGCCCCCGCCACCGCCGATCCCAAGGCCCTGCGCCGCGCCTCCCTCGCCACCGGCTTCGCCGCCGGCGGCGGCGCCTGGTCGCTGGAGGACCTGGACCTGGCCCTGGACGACAGCCGCCTGCGAGGCAGGGCGTGGGCCGGGAGCAAGGGTCCCCTGCACTTCCAACTCACCCTGGACACCCTGGACCTGGACCGCTACCTGCCGCCGCCGGCCCCCGAAGGCCCGCCCGGTGGGGGCCGGGGGAGCGGGAAACCCGCCGCTCCCGTGCCCGCCCTGCCCACCGCGGAGGCCCGCGGCACCCTGCGCGCGGGCCGTCTCGAGGTCGCGGGCCTCAGGCTCACGAAGCTGGAAGCGGGCCTGCGCCTGGCCGGCCGGCGCCTGGCCGTCTCGCCCCTGAACGCGACCCTCTACGGCGGGCGCCACCGCGGCCGCGCCGCGCTGGCCGCCGACGGCCACCGGCTCGGGATGGAGCTGAACAGCGCCCTCGAGGGCGTGGACCTGGGGCCCCTGCTCACCGACCTCACCGGGGAACAACAGCCCCCGCTCACCGGCCGCGGCGACGTGAGGCTGGCGCTGGCCGCCAACGCCCGTGACCGTGGTGCCCTGGTGCAGGCCCTCAACGGCACGGTCTCCCTCGCGCTGGCCGACGGCGACCTTGCCATGCTCGATGCCGACGCCGTCGCCCGCTACGTCAAGGCCAAACTCAAGGGGCAGCCCCTGCCGCCGAAGGAGACCCTGGTGCGCCGCTCCCGCTACGACCGCCTCACCGCCACCGCCGCGATCAAAAACGGCGTCGCCCGCAACGACGACCTGCTGGCCGTCTCCCCCAACGCCCGCATCAGCGGCCGCGGCACCGTGAACCTGCCCGCCGAGACCCTGGACTACACCCTCACCATCACCTACGGCACCGCCGCCCACAAGGAGCTGGAGGGACTGCCGGTGCCGGTGCGCGTGCACGGGCCGTGGGCCGGGCCGCGGGTGCGGGTGGACCTGGAGGCGGTGGTCAAGGCCTGGACCAGGCGCGAGGCCAGGCGCAAGCTGACCCCCAGGGTGGAGAAGAAAAAGCGCGAACTCGAGGAAAAACTCAAGCGCAAGCTGGAAGACCTGCTCCGCAAACGCTGATGCCCGCCCGCCCCGAAACCGCCCCCGAACCCCGCTGGCTCGCCCGCCGCCTCCTGGCGTGGCATGCCCGCCACGGCCGCCACGACCTGCCGTGGCAGAAGAACCGCACCCTGTACCGGGTGTGGGTGGCCGAGATCATGCTCCAGCAGACCCAGGTGGCCACCGTCATCCCCTACTACCGCCGCTTCCTGCGCGCCTTTCCCAGCCTGCGCCGCCTGGCCGACGCCTCCCTCGACGCGGTGCTGGAACAGTGGACGGGCCTGGGCTACTACGCCCGCGCCCGCAACCTGCACCGCGCCGCGCGCCTGGTGCGCGACGGACTGGGCGGGCGCCTGCCGCGGGACCTGGACGGCCTCATGAAGCTGCCCGGCATCGGCCGCTCCACCGCCGGCGCCATCCTCGCCCAGGTCCTGGACCGGCCCCACCCCATCCTCGACGGCAACGTCAAGCGGGTGCTCGCGCGCTGCTTCACGGTGGACGGCTGGCCCGGCGAGCCCGCGGTGGAGGCCCGCCTGTGGGAGCTCTCCACCGCCTGCACCCCGGCCACAAGGTGCGCCGACTACACCCAGGCCATCATGGACCTGGGGGCCACCGTCTGCACCAGTCGCAACCCCGCCTGCGGCCGCTGCCCCCTGGCCCCCCGCTGCCTCGCCCGGGCCAGCGGCGAGCCCACCGCCTGGCCCGCACCCCGGCCCGGCCGCACCCGGCCCCGCCGCCGCCACACCCTGCTCGTGCTGCGCGATGCCCGCGGCCGGGTCCTGCTCCAGCGCCGGCCCCCGGCCGGGATCTGGGGCGGGCTCTGGACCCTGCCCCTGTGCCCGGACCGGGCCGATCCCGCCCGCTGGTGCCGCGACGAGCTGGCCCTGGCCATCCGGCCCGGCCGCCGCGGCCCCCTCATCCGCCACGAACTCACCCACTTCCGGCTGGAACTGGAACCCCTGTACGCGGAGCTGGCCCCGAACCGGGGCGGCACCCGCGAGGGCCCGGAACTGCGCTGGCACGTCCCCGGCAGCCGCCCCCCCGGCGGGCTGCCCGCCCCCGTGCGCCGCCTGCTCGATACCCTCACCGCCTGAGCGTTTGAAACACGCGGCGCCAGCCTCTAAGCTACGCCTCCCGCCGGCAGCCGCCGGCCGCAGCAGGAGGTCCGTCCATGAGCCGAGTGGTCAAATGCGTCAAGCTGGGCAGGGAGGCCGAAGGCCTCGACAAGCCCCCCTACCCGGGCGAGCTGGGCCAGCGCATCTTCGAGAACGTTTCCAAGGAGGCCTGGCAGATGTGGATCCGGCACCAGACCATCCTCATGAACGAGTACCGGCTGTCCCCCATCGACCCCCAGCACCGCAAGTTCCTGGAAGAACAGATGGAAAAGTTCTTCTTCGGCGAGGGCGCCGAGACCCCCGAGGGCTTCACCCCGCCCGG
>JALUTW010000242.1 GCA_027021685.1 Chromatiales bacterium
TCCCGTGCCGATGTCATCATCTGCGTGGGCTTCGACCTGGTGGAGTACCACCCCTATCTGTGGCATCCCACCCGGGACCGCACCATCATCCACATCGACCAGGCCCCGGCCGAGGTGGATGCCTACTACCCGGTGTCGGTGGGGATCATCGGCGACATCAAGCACTCCCTGCTGCGGCTCACGGAGCTGGCCACGCCGCGGCCGGGCCACACCATGCGGCCCCTGCGCGAGGCCCTCATCGAGGAGATGAACCAGCACTCCAGGGACACCTCGGTGCCCATGAAGCCACAGAAGATCATCTGGGACCTGCGCACGGCCATGAACCTGGAAGACATCGCCGTGTGCGACGTGGGGGCCCACAAGATGTGGATGGCGCGCATGTTCCGCTGCGAGTATCCCAACACCTGCCTCATCTCCAACGGCTTCGCCAGCATGGGTATCGCGGTGCCCGGGGCCATCGCCGCCAAGCTGGTCAACCCGGAGGTGAACGTGGTGGCGGTCACCGGCGACGCCGGCTTCATGATGAATTCGCAGGAGATCGAGACCGCCATGCGCCTTGGCCTGAGCCTGGTGATCCTGATCTGGAACGACTCCGGCTACGGCCTCATCGAGTGGAAGCAGATGAACCAGTTCGGCCGCAAGTCCCACGTGGACTTCACCAACCCGGACTTCGTCAAGTATGCCGAGTCCTTCGGGGCCCGGGGCTATCGCATCGAGAAAGGCGAAGACCTGCTGCCCACCTTGAAAAGGGCCCTGGCCGACAAGACTGTAAGCATCATCGACTGCCCGGTGGACTACAGCGAGAACCTCAAGCTCACCGCCAAGCTGGGCGAGATGGTCTGCCCCATCTGACCGCCGGGCCGCGGGCGATACATCGTCCCTGCACATGCTGACCGATCGTCCATACCCGATGGAAAACACCGCCGCCGAAGCCCCGTCGCCGAGCCAGGACGCACCGCCCCCGGTGCTGCGCGTGATGAGCTACAACGTCCAGGTGGGGATCAGCAGCTCGCGTCCCCACCACTACCTGCTGCACAGCTGGAAGCACGTGCTGCCCCACACCGAGCGCCTGCACAATATCGAACAGCTCGCCCGGCGCCTGCACGACTACGACATCGTGGGCCTGCAGGAGGTGGACGCCGGCAGCCTGCGCAGCAACTTCATCAACCTCACCGAGTACATGGCCCATGTGGCGGGGTTCCCCTACTGGCACCACCAGGTCAACCGCAACCTGGGCCACGTGGCGCGCCACAGCAACGGCCTGCTCAGCCGGCTGCGGCCGGCGGAGATCCACGACCTCAAGCTGCCGGGCATGATCCCCGGCCGGCGCGCCATTCTCGCCTGCTATGGCGGCGGGGACGAGCCGCTGGCGGTGTTCATCCTTCACCTGGCCCTGGGGCGCCGCGCCCGCGCCAGCCAGCTCGACTACCTCGCCGACATGGTCAACGAGTTCCCCCACGCCATCGTCATGGGGGACTTCAACTGCGCCGCGGACAGCCCGGAGATGAGCCGGCTGTTCGCCCGCACCCACCTGCACGAGCCGCTGGAGGAGGTGCACACCTTTCCCTCCTGGCGGCCGCAGCGACACATCGATCACATCCTGGTGAGTTCCGGCCTGACGGTGGACGAGCTGGGCGTGCCGGCGCTGCCGGCCTACTCCGACCACCTGCCCATCGCCATGGATATCCGGCTGCCGCAGGGCCTGCAACGCTCGGTCCGCCATTCCTGATTCCCCGCCATGCCCGATCCGCGCCAGCCCGTGGAACAGCAGCTCGAGCGCTGGCGGCGCAAGTACTACGACAGCCTGGAGGAGCTGGAGCGCAAGGAGCGCCAGTGGCAGGAGGTGGAAGAGGTCCTGCGCCAGGCGGTCTCGCGCCTGACCCTGGCGGTGGACCCCACGGTGCCGGAGCTGGTGCGCAAGGCGGACACCCTGCGCGGCTACCTGCGCGAAGGGACCGAGACCCTGCGCCTCCGGCGCGCCCTGGCCGAGCTGGGCGAGGACATCGTGCGCCTGGACGAGGCCCGCCGCGGCGGCGCCGCTCCCGTCCGGCCGGCCGACGTGCTGGAGCACCTGCTGGACGAGATCAGGCCGCCGCGCGGCGCGCGCAAGGCCCTGCGCCAGGCCCGCCAGGCCATCGCCCGCCGGGCCGAAGGCGGCGATCCGGTCCGGCTCGCGGCGGAAGTGGCCCGGACCATCAATTCGCTGCTGGCCGCGGCGTCCGGCACCGAGGGCGAACGCGGCGGCCTGCTCGCGCGCCTGTTCCAGCGCGACGAGGACACCGGCGCCCCGCCCCCGCCGCCGTCACCGGAGCCCGCCGCGGCCGGGCCTGCGGAGCGGCAACCCCTGCCGGCGGAACCCGCGGCCGCGGCTTC
>JALUTW010000243.1 GCA_027021685.1 Chromatiales bacterium
TCACCCTGCACCTGGGCCCGGCGCGGGAGACGCTGCACCGGTTGCTGCGCGAGGGGGCGGCCGGCACCTTCGATTTCGCCTTCATCGATGCCGACAAGACCGGCTACGACGCCTACTACGAGGCCTGTCTGGACCTGGTCCGCCCCGGCGGGCTCATCGCGGTGGACAACACCCTGTGGGACGGCGCCGTGGCCGACCCGGCGGCGGACGATGCCGACACCCGCGCCATCCGCCGCTTCAATGACAAGGTCCATGCCGATCCGCGGGTGGAGCTGTCGCTGGTGCCCATCGGCGACGGCCTCACCCTGGCCCTGCGCCGGGCCGGGTGACGAGGGACAAGGCGGGCTGCCGCAGGAACTCTGCCGCGGATGCCTGTTGCCTGATTTCCGGGATCCGGATCTATTCCTCGCTGACCACCGCCGCCACCAGGGCCAGCTCGCCCGGCTTCACCGAGTCCACGTCGAACTTGCGTGCCGCCGCCGCCATGCGGGTGAGCGCCGCGGACATGGTCATGGGCGGCGTGGTATCACCCTTCTTCGCCCGGTGGAAGCGTACCGGGTTGATGCGCGCCACCACGTAGTTGCGCAGGTAGGGTGACTTGAAGCCGCGCGCCTTGAGCCGGTCGATGATGCGCTTCACCTGGGCGTCGATGTCCAGCAGGCGCGCCGCCCAGTCCTCGCGCTGGCGCAGGCTCACGCGCAGGGTGCGGTCGAGGAAGCGGTCCACCTTTTTCAGGAAGGGACTGTAGGCACCACCGGCAAAACGCTTGTTGTCCATGTAGACGATGCCCAGCGTCAGCAGCTCCGGGGCCTCGAACTCGGCGGCGAAATCCGACTCCTTGGCCCGCGGCCGGGACTCGGCCAGGCTGTAGGCCATGCGGATGACTTCCAGGCTGCGGTCCTTGAGGTTGTGCGCCTTCTCGGTGTTGAGCGCCAGGATGCGGAAGGCCAGGCTCTCGTCGGGCGAAACCAGGGCGGTGATCACCTTGAGCCCCAGCACCCTGGCCGCGGCCAGCCGGTGGCGGCCGTTGGGTGTCCACAGGCGGCCGTCGTCACCGCGCACCACGATGAGGGGGTCGAGAAAGGCTCCGGCCTCTTCGATCTTCCGGGCCAGCCGCTTGGTGTGGGTGGGGGACAGGTCACGCTGGAACGGCGTGGGCTGGACCGCGGCCACGGGCAGCGCCGCCAGCAGCAGCGGCCGGCCCGAGAGCGGCTCGCGGTAGGCTCCGATGGGCGCCCCACCCGCTGCGGCCACTTCTGCCGCCAGCGGGGCCACGCCCGGATCGGCCAGCTCCAGGACCACCTCGGCCGCGGCCAAGCCCCGCTGCCGGCGGCTGGGTGCCAGGCGCTTGCGGGCGGTGGTCTTCCGGGCCGCCTTCTTCCTGGCGGTCTTCCTCTTCGCCGTGGTTTTCCTGCGGGCGGCCATGGCCGGGAGTATACCCAAATGGCGGCCACCGCCCCCCATCTCCATGCCCCCGGCATGGGATTGGTGCTGCAGGTCCCCGGTCCCCGTCATCGTGCGCACAAAATCTGGGGCCCGGTGCTAAAGAATGTATGAGGACGCCCGACAAGGAAGACCACACGGGGTATCCTGTCGCGGACATCGTGGGGGAAACGGACATGTCCAGACTGCTCATCGCCTGCCTGGCCATCGCGGTCCTGCCGCTGGCGGGTGACGCCAGCCCGCGCGGCTGGTTCGTGGACCACGGCCTGCGCGCCACGGCCGAGAATGCCGAGGTGGCCTGCGCCCATGCCCAGGCCCAGTGGCGGGCCCGGCACGAGTTCGGCGTCACACCGCTGGAACGCATCGCCGGCCGCTGCGCCTGCGAGGCCACCGAGGTGGTGGACACCACCTATTGCGACAACGTCGACCTGGGCTGCCAGGTGAGCCGTTATCCCGGCGTGGCGTGCGCGGTGGTGGGCCAGCTGGCCGGCGGGTTTGCCCCGGGGCCCTGACCCGGTCCACCCCCGTCCCGGGGCGGGGCGCGCTCAAACTCCGGTTGAAACTGTGCTAATGTAGCGGCAGGCGGCGGACGCCGCCTTGCCGGACATCCGCCTGTGCCGGCCACGCGCCGGTCCTGCGCCGACCGGCCCCGTACCATCGGTAAGCCGTCCATGCCCCACACCCAGGATTACGCCCTCCTCCGGGACATCGACTCGCCCGAGGACCTGCGCCGGCTGTCGCCGGACCAGCTCGCTCTCCTGGCCGACGACGTGCGCCGTTACCTGGTGCGCTCGGTGGCCCGTACCGGCGGCCACCTGGCCGCCGGCCTGGGCACCGTGGAACTCACCATCGCCCTCCACTACGTGTTCGACACGCCCGAGGATCGGCTGGTGTGGGACGTGGGGCACCAGTGCTACCCCCACAAGATCCTCACCGGGCGCCGCGACCAGCTGCCCACCATCCGCCGCCGGGGCGGCCTGTCCGGCTTTCTCCGCACCGACGAAAGTCCCTACGACACCTTCGGTGCCGGTCATTCCAGCACGTCCATCTCCGCTGCCCTGGGCATGGCGGTGGCCGCCCGCCGCCAGGGCAGCGGGCGCAAGACCGTGGCCATCATCGGCGACGGCGGACTCACCGCCGGCATGGCCTACGAGGCCCTCAATCACGGCGGCAGCCTGGACGTGGACCTTCTGGTGATCCTCAACGACAACAACATGTCCATCTCGCCCAACGTGGGGGCGCTGTCCAACTACCTCACCCGGCTGCTGTCGGGACGGCTCGTCACCAGTGCCCGCGAGGGCGGCAAGAAGGTGCTCAAGCACTTCCCGCCCATGTGGGAATGGGCCCGGCGCACCGAGAAGCACGTCAAGGGCATGATGATTCCCGGCACCCTGTTCGAGGAACTGGGCTTCGAGTACTTCGGGCCCATCGACGGCCACGACATCCCCACCCTGGTACGGGTGCTCAGGAACCTGCGCGCCATGAAGGGCCCGCGGTTCCTGCACGTGGTGACGCAGAAGGGCAAGGGTTACGCGCCGGCCGAGACCGACCCGGTCACCTGGCACGGCGTCGGCCCCTTCGATCCCGAGCTGGGGCTCACCACGGCTTCGGGCGGCACCCCCACCTACACCGAGGTCTTCGGCCAATGGCTGTGCGACATGGCCGAGCGCGACGAGCGGCTGGTGGGCATCACCCCGGCCATGCGCGAGGGCTCCGGCCTGGTGGAGTTCTCCGAGCGCTTTCCCGAGCGCTACTTCGACGTGGGCATCGCCGAGCAGCACGCGGTGACCTTTGCCGCCGGCCTCGCCCGCGAGGGACTCAGGCCGGTGGTGGCCATCTACTCCACCTTCATGCAGCGGGCCTACGACCAGGTGATCCACGACGTGGTGCTGCAGAAGCTGCCGGTGCTGTTCGCCGTGGACCGGGCCGGCGTGGTGGGTCCGGACGGTGCCACCCACGCCGGCAGCTTCGATTTCAGCTTCCTGCGCTGCCTGCCGGGCACCGTGGTCATGGCCCCGGCGGACGAGGACGAGTGCCGGCAGATGCTCTACACCGGCTTTCTCCTCGACGGCCCGGCCGTGGTGCGCTACCCGCGCGGCCGCGGTCCCGGCGTCCGTCCCCGCGCCACCATGACCGCCCTGCCCGTGGGCGAGGCCGAGGTGCGCCGGCGTGGCCGCGAGGTCGCCCTGCTGGTGTTCGGCGCCCCGCTGGCCGCCGCCCTGGAGGCGGCCGAAGCCCTGGACGCCACGGTGGTGAACATGCGCTTCGTCAAGCCGCTGGACGTGGATGTGATCCGGACCCTGGCCGGCAGCCACCGGCTGCTGGTGACGGTGGAGGACAACGTGGTGGCCGGCGGCGCCGGCAGCGGCGTGGCCGAGGTCCTGGCAGCCGAGGGCCTGGAGACACCGCTGCTCCACCTGGGCCTGCCCGACCGCTTCCAGGAACAGGGCACCCGCGAGGAGCTGCTGGCCGAGGCCGGCCTGGACGCTCCCGGCATCCTGCGCGCGGTGCGCACCCGCCTCGACACCCTCGCCGGCGCCCGGCACACCGGCCGCCACGCCGCGGTGTGACCCCGCGGTCGGGGCCTCCGTCCCGCAAAAGGATCTGAATGTCTCCGGCAAATCAGGGGCCGGCCAGGCAGGTGCCGCGGGAGTCCTGGCGGCAGCGACGCCCGTCGGTCCACACGGCATGGTCCAGCCGCGCCCCCTCCAGCAGGGCGCCTTCCAGCCGGGCCTGGCCGAGATCGGCGTAACTGAGATCGGCCCCCCGCAGGTCGGCGCCCGCCAGGTCGGCGCCGCGCAGGCTGGCACCCTTGAGGCGCGCGCCGGTGAGATCGGCCCGCACCAGCCGGGCGTTGCTGAGATCGGCATAGGACAGGTCCGCCTCGCGCAGATCGGCGCCCGTGAGCCGGGCCCCGTTGAGCTCCACGCTGTTGAGCAGGGCCCCGTTGAGCCGGGCCCCGGGGGCCTGCAGGCCCGACAGCCGGCAATAACTCCAGTTGACACCGGGGGCCGGCGGCGCGTCGCACCGGGCCACCGAGACCAGATTGCCAGACGGCAGGGTCACCCCCAGCCAGACGGCCAGCGCCATGATGGCCGCCCCGGTCCCCAGCGCCACCAGCCGCTGCCAGGAACCGGAAACCCGGCCCTCTCCGGCGGGAGCGGGACGCGTATGGACGGCGGCGGCCCGGGCGCGGCGCTCGCCGCCCGACCACGGCCCGGCATCGGCACCGCGGCGTTCGTCGGCCCAGCGCCGCGCCGCTTCCAGCCGCTCCCGGGCCTCGGGATCGTCGGGGTCTGCCCGCAGCACCTCCGGCACCAGGTCCGGCACCGAGCCCACGGGCCGCCACGTCTCACGGTCCTGGCTCACCTCGTCGGTGAGCACCACCCGGCCCAGCACCAGGTACTGGGATATCTGCCCGGCGGGAAAGGGCCCTTTCACCTGCCGGCCGCGGCGGATGTACCAGATGCCGTGTCTGCCCATGTGGGTTCCCGTGTGTCCGCGGCGGGTCTCCCGTGCCGCACCGCATATACTTAAACGAACCAACTATATTGCACGCCAGAGGACGCCGCCCATGAAGATCAAGGGCCCGGGGTTCCCGGGACCGCTCCCGCCGCAGCCGGCGCCCCGTCCGGGTCCCCTCCCCTGGCCCCCCGGGACCCGGCTCGACGCCCGGGTCACCGCCGCCCGCGACGGCACCCTGACCCTATCCATCGGCGGCCGGACGGTACAGGTTGAGCTCCGCGACCTCAGTCCGCCCCTGGCGGAAGCCCTGCGCGAGGCTGCCGGCGGGACCGGGCGGCCCTTTGCCGCGGGCGATCTGCTGCAGGTCCGGGCCGGCCGGCGTGCGGGCCGGCCCGCGCTGGAGCTGGTGGAGCACATCCCCGCCCCTGCCCGCCTCGCCGCCCCCGCCCTGAGCGAGGTGCTGCCGCGACAGGGCCCCCTGGGACCCCTGCTGGCCAACCTCCATGCCCTGGCCACGTCCGGCCCGGACCGGCCGTCGCTGCCGCCCCCGGTGCGCGCCGCGGTGGAGCGGGTGCTGGCCCTCCTGCCCCGGGCCCCTGCCCTGCGCGACCCGCAGGTCCTGGCCCGGGCGCTGGCCCGCAGCGGCGTGTTCCTGGAGCACGGCCTGCAAAGGCTGGCCGCGGCGGCGGACAGGGACATGCATCCGCAGGCCGTCACCGCCCGGCGCGAAACCGTGGAGACCGACCTGCGCCTGGCCCTGGAGCGCCTGGCCGCCGCGCTGCGCCAGGCGGCGGGCCGTCCGGCCCCGGCGGCACCGCCTCCATCCGGTGCGCCGCGGCCGCTCCCCGGCGGCCACCTTCCTGCATCCCCGGCGCCCGCCAGGCAGCCGCCCGGCGCCGCGCCGGACCGGCAGGCCGCGGGCGGGGCACCCCGGCCACCCCTGACGCCGGGACCCCGTGCCATGCCCACGGTGCGCGGGCTGGAAAACACCCAGGCCGTGCTGGGTGAACTCCTGCGCCAGACCGAGCAGGCCACCGCCCGCATCCGGACCCACCAGCTCACCATGGCCCAGGAGGTCCCGCGGCCGTCGTGGCTCCTGGAGCTGCCCGTGCGCCAGCCCGACGGCATCGACGTGTTCGGCCTGCGCATCGAACGCGACGAACCCGGGCAGGCCGGCGGCCGGAGCGGGCACGCGTGGCGGGTGAAGCTCCGCTTCGAGCTGGACGCCCTGGGTCCGGTGGAGGCGCACATCACGCTGGCCGGGGGCGCCGTGTCGGTCCATTTCGGCACCGGTGACGAGGCCACCGGCGAGCTGTTCCGGCACCACCTGGACGCCCTGCACCGGCGCCTGGCCGAGGCCGGCCTCGCCGTGGGGCGCCTGAGCTGCCGCTGCGGGCTGGCGCCGCCGGCCCCGGGCGGCGACGGTCCCCTGCTGGACGACCACGCATGAGCGGCGGGGAGCGGAAAACGCCACCGGCGGCAGTGGCCCTCTACTACGACGGCCGCCGGGCCCCGCGGCTCACGGCCAAGGGCCGCGGCGAGGTGGCCGAGGCCATCATGCGCCTGGCGCGGGAACACGGCGTGCCCCTGCACGAGGACCCGGCCCTGGTGGACCTGCTGTCCAGGCTGGAACTGGGCGAGGAGATCCCCCGTGCCCTCTACGTGGCGGTGGCCGAGGTCATCGCCTTCGCCTACATGGTGCGGGGCAAGGTGCCCGAGGGCTGGAAGCCGCCGCACCGCAACAGCGAGCCCCCCTCTGCATAAGACGGGCCAATCCGTGGCCCGGCCGCGGGCACCGGTAATATTACCCGTGCGGCCATCTTCCGTTGTGGATTGGACTTGTTCTTAGTATAAATCTGGACACGGGCAGCCCGTGAAACGGGCCGCCCGTCACTGCATCGCTGAAGCACCGGCGGATGCCGGCAGGCCCGGCACGCGAACAGGGAGGTTCCGCATCCATGTCCATCCATCCCCGTGGTTCCTTCCCGGCCCCATACGGGCGACCCGTTCGTGCGCCCGCGCCTGCCCGGCACCTGCCTGTCCATCCCCCACATCCAAAGGAGTCCGACGATGAACAAGGGAAAATCCATGCATGGCATGACCAAGGCCAGAGGTTGTGACCACGCCCGGCTGGGCAATTTCTGCAAGCTGTTCCCGGACCTGCCCTCCTGGGCCGCCGAGTGCGGCATCGAGCACCCGTGCGAGGCCGCGGAAGTCGCGGCCCTGCTGGGCGGCCCCGGCGGAGTCATGCACGACTTCGACGACTCGTCCAGGGACAGCGAGGCCCCGGCGGCCTACACCTTCTTCGCCCAGTTCATCGACCACGACATCACCCTGGACACGGAAACCAATCTCCATGGAAAAGAACTGGACAACGCCAAGGTGAAAGAGGTGGCCAACCTGCGCTCGGCCTCCCTGGACCTGGACTGCGTGTACGGCTTCGGCCCCGAGGCCTCGCCCTACCTCTACGACCAGACCCAGCCCGGGCGCCTGCTGGTGGGCAACGATGTCAACGACAACGATCTGCCGCGCAACAGCGACGGGCGCGCCCTCATCGGTGACCCGCGCAACGACGAGAACATCTTCGTCGCCCAGCTCCAGCTCCTGTTCCTGCGCTTTCACAACCGGCGCATCCTGGGACGCGGGTTCGAAGACGCCCAGAAGGACGTGCGCTACCACTACCAGTGGCTGGTGCTGTACGACTTCCTGCGGCGCTTCTGCGACCCCGGCGTCTTCGAGTACGCCCTGGAGGAAATCAGGAAAAAGGCCCTGCCCAAGTGCGAGATCCGGGACGAATACGGGCGCCTGTGCATGCCGGTGGAGTTCTCGGTGGCGGCCTACCGCTTCGGGCACACCCTGGTGCGCTCGCACTACCCGGCCAACGAACATTACCCCGCCATCGAACTGTTCGACGAGCGCTTCGGCACCGAGGGTTTCGGGCCGGTGCCGCCGGAGCTGACGGTGGACTGGCGCTTCCTGCTCGACGTGGACGACTGCCATCCCTACGTCAAGTCCAAGGCGGTGGATCACCTGCTGGCCGACGAACTCATCCGCCTGCCGGACCCGGTGGTGGGGCGCAATGCCCCGGCCAACGATCGTTCCCTGGCCTTCCGCAACCTGCTGCGGGGCTACGTGCTGGGCCTGCCCGACGGGCAGAGCGTGGCCCACGCGCTCAAGGACAAAGGCTACCCGGTGGACCCCCACGCCGACCTGCAATTCGACGAGATCACGGGTTGGGACTGCCTCGGCGAAAAGTGGCGGAAAAAGCTGGAGGGGCACACCCCGCTGTTCTTCTACGTCCTGCGCGAGGCCGGGATCCTGGGCGGCGGCCGGCACCTGGGGCCGGTGGGCTCGGCCATCCTCATGGAGGTGTTCGGCGCCATGCTGGTCCACTGCGACACATTTCTCAACGAGAAGGGCGGGTGGACGCCGGACGATTGCCTGGGCGGGGAGAACTTCACCCTGGCGAGACTGGTGCGCTACGTCCAGGACCACGGCTGACGCCACCGGCGCACCGACGAAAAAGGCCCGCTGGCGCGGGCCTTTTCCTTTCCTCGCCCGGTCTGCTTCAGCCCACCTCGTCCAGCCGGTGGAGCAGGTTGATGAGCTCGGCCTCGCCCTGGCTGATGCCGCACACGTCCATGAGCTCGCGGGCGGGCATGCCGCGGCGGGCCAGGCGGATGGCCTGCTCGTAGGGCTGGTTGGCCGACTCGTAGAGGTCGAGCTGCTCCTGGCGCTGGGCCAGGTGGCGCTGGCGCCGCTCCACCTCCAGCACCCGCTGCCCCACCCCCTTGGCGGCGGAGACCAGAGCGCGGAAATCGGCCCGCAGGTGTTCCATCTGGGCCCGCTGCAGGCGGCTCTGGCGCCGCGCCGCCAGCCAGGCGGCCGCGGCCACCAGGCACAGCACCGTGCCCGTGGCCAGCACCAGGGCCGACGGCACCGGGCTCATGAACCACTGGATGATGGATTCCGGCATGGGTCCTCAGGCGTACTCGTCCACGTGGGGTTTGCCGTCATCGTCCCGGCGCGGTTTCTTCTTGCGCCTGGACGCCGGCGGCTTCTGGCGCTGGGGCTGGCGCCGATCGCCCGCCGGCGGTACCGGCCAGGCCGGCGGCAGCGGATTGCTGTCCCGGATGCCCGCCATGCCCGTGCCATGGGGTGCGGCGCGTCACAGCGCGCCCACCTCCTGCCACTCCTCCTCGGAGAGGAGCTTGTTCACGTCCACCAGGATGAGGAGCTGCTCGCCGCGGCTGGTCACCCCCTGGATGTACTTGGACGACTCGTCGTTGCCCACGTTGGGGGCGGTCTCGATGTCGGAGGCGCGCAGGTCCACCACCTCGGCCACGCTGTCCACCACGATGCCCACCACCTGGTTCTCGGCCTCGATGATGACGATGCGGGTGGCGTCGTCGGCCTCCTGCTCGGGCAGGCCAAACCGCTTGCGGGTGTCGATGACGGTGACCACGTTGCCGCGCAGGTTGATGATCCCGAGGACGTAGTCGGGCGCCCCCGGCACCGGCGCGATCTCGGTCATGCGCAGGACTTCCTGCACCTGCATCACGTTGATGCCGTACTTCTCGTTGTCCAGGAAGAAGGTCACCCACTGGGTGATGGGATCGTTGGCACTTGCTGCGGCTTGTGTCATGGCTGACTCCCGGGCCTGCGGCCGGCGTCGGAAATCCGTCGGCCGCTACGTTTCTGACAGGATCGATGCATTTTCCGTACCAGCCAGGCTGGGCCGGTACTCTGGTTATCGGCTCCGGAGGCCGGATCTTCAGTCCCCGCCCGCCGGCCGGCCCTGGCGCAGGCGGCGGGCGAACTCCCCCGCGTCCAGCAGGGCGCACATGTGGGCCACCACGGTGCCCGCGATCCAGGGCTGGCGAGGACGCTCGGTGCGCCAGCGCACGGCCCCGGGCTCCAGGGTCACCACCTCGGCCACCTGGTCGCAGGCCAAACCCCAGCGGCCCTCGTCGATGAGCACGATGCGGTTGACCCGGGCCAGCGGGTCCTCCCCGGCCAGGCGGGCCAGGGCCCGGGCCGGCAGCACCAGGCGGGCGGTGTCCACCACCGGGACCTTGATGCCGTGGTTGTTCACCAGCCCCAGGTAGAAGTCCGCATGGCCCGGCATGGGAGTGATGTGCTCGGGCCACTCCAGCACCCCGGAGAGTTCCACCAGGGGCACGGCCAGGGTCAGGCCCCCGGCCCGGAACAGGAGCACCTGGAAGGGCTCTCCGGCCCACGCGGGAATGTCGAACCGTTCCGGGACCGGCGCGGGCGTGGCCGGTTCCGCCGCCTCCGGGAGATCCGGCGCCGCGGCCGGCGCCGAGACCTGCGCCGGCTCAACGGGTGCTTCCGGCTCCGGTGCCACCTCCTGCACCGGGGCCGCCGGCGGTGGCGGATCCGGCTCGCGCAGCAGGGCCTGCAGGAACAGGTCCAGGGCCAGGCCCTGGTCCACCAGTACCGGGCGCTTGCCGCCGCTCATGTGCCGTTGGCCACCGCGGGCACGGCCGCGGCGCCTCCCTGGAGGTGGTTGAGCAGGGCGGCATAGGCCCGGGCCCCGCGCGAGGCCGGCTGCCACAGGGTCAGGGGCACGCCGCGGCGGCTGGCCTCCCGGAACCTGGTGTCCACCGGGATCACGGAGTCCCACAGCCGGCCGCCGTATTCGCTGCGCAGGGCGCGCAGGGCCTCGATGGCGGCCCGGGTGCGGCGGTCGAACATGGTGGGCACGATGAGATGGTCCAGGGGCTCGGCCCGGGCCTTGAGGATCATGTCCAGGGTACGCGTCATGCGTTCC
>JALUTW010000244.1 GCA_027021685.1 Chromatiales bacterium
ATTCGTTCATGCCGGTTTCCTCACCCCGTCACCACGTCAGGTTGCTCCTCAGGACACGGCGCGCTCCGGGCCGTGCCGCCGCAGCAGGCCCAGCACGCGGTGCAGAATGGATTGCCGCTCGTTGCGGGCGGCATCCGCGTCCGGTTCCTGATGCACCGCGGGGCGCGGCGTGTCCGTCCCGTCGGGAGGCACCGCGGCCATGCGCTCGCGAATGAGCCGGGCGCACCCCTCGTGCCCCTCCTTCATGGCGATATCGGCGGCGGTGTCGCCCTGGGCATTGCGGGCATGGGGGTTGCAGCCGAAATCCAGCAGGATCTGCACGATCTGCTCGTTGCCCATGCGCGCGGCGAACATGAGCGGGGTGCACCCGTCGCGGGTCATCCCCCGGGGGTCGGCCAGGCGCGACTTGAGGATGGACTTGACCATGGGTACCCGGTTCTTCTGGATGGCATTGAACAGGGCATGGATGCCGTTTTCCTCGTTGGTGCGCTCCCACTTGAGGGTCTTGCCGTTGGGCAGCAGGGTCAGCGGGACACTGACGCCCTTGAGGGCCTGCTGGTAGCGCGCGCAGCGCTCGTAGCCGCCTTCGCAATAGTGCTGTTTCCACAGGTTGAGCGAGGGATCGGCCGCGAAATGAACGTAGAGCTCACAGTGCTTGGTGTGACTGCAGGACATGGTACAACCTCGCAGAGCCGTGCCGGGACTTCCACGACATGTGAAGCCGGTCACAATTCGAGTCATTATGGCGCCGGCATTCCGTTTCCTCTGTGACAGTTGTCACTGAAACCCTTATCGGCATGGCCTTAGGGTGACTTTAGAATTCCATGTCAGGAACTTGGAAATAGAACCGGCGGGGCCGGGGTGTGGCCCCTGGCGGAACCGGGGGCTATAATCCCGGTTCATAAAAACCACAGATATTCCGGCCTCTTGCGGCCGGAACTCCTACCAGCGCAGGGCGGGACGGGCTGGACCGGTCTGTTTTGGACCTGGTCCAAGTGTGGACGGTGACATGCCGCGAGGAGGGGCCAATGCCCGGCACCGCGAAGGTCCTGGAGTCCAGGGCCGGCACCATCGCCCGACTGCGGCGCCTGCTGGTGAGCTATCCCGGCCTGCTGGGACAGGCCGATGATCCTTGCTGGGACATGCTGGCGTCGGGGCAGCTCGTGCGTGCGCCGGCCGGCTCCGTGCTGTTCGATGAGTCCTCCCGCTGCCGCGAGTTCATGCTCATCGCCAGGGGCCAGGTCCGGGTCTACCGCCATTCCCGGGACGGGCGCGAGGTGACCCTGTACCGGGTCAAGCCGGGCGGGTTGTGCTTCCACAGCCTCAACGCCCTGCTCCACGGCGAGCCGTACCCCGCCGTGGCCCAGGCCGAGGAAGAAGTGGAGGCATTGCGCATCTCCCATGCCGCATTCCATCGCGCGTTGGCCCGGTCGGCCGGTTTTCGCGACTATGTCCTCCAGACCATGACCCGGCGCATGGCCGAGCTCATCGACCTGGTTTCCGGCGTGGTGTTCGACCGGCTGGAGCTGCGCCTGGCATGCTGGCTCGGCCAGCAGTTCGAGCGTGCCGCAGGACAGCCGTTGCGGATGACCCACCAGCAGATCGCCCAGGAGCTGGGAAGCACGCGCGAGGTCATCAGCCGTCTCCTCAAGGAATTCGAGCGCCAGG
The DNA here is from genome assembly GCA_027021685.1 of Chromatiales bacterium. GTDB lineage: Bacteria > Pseudomonadota > Gammaproteobacteria > CAMYNG01 > CAMYNG01 > JALUTW01. The sequence continues at coordinate 1,669 of JALUTW010000244.1, forward strand.
GGTGCATCCGCCTGGGCCGGGGCTCCATCCATCTGGTTTCCACCGAGAGCCTGGGCTGGGTCGCCCGCCGGCGCAACGGCTGACTCCGTTCAAGCTCCCCGGGACGCCGGGTCCTGGCGGTAGAAGTCCCGGAGCTGGACGTAGACCCCCGGCAGGCGTTCCCGCAGCACATCCGGCGACTGGAAGAAATATTCGCTGGCCACGGAGAAGAACTCCGCCGGACTGTCCAGGGCATAGAGGTCCAGCCAGGCCCATTCCTCCCCGTCCCATCCGTGCTGGAGCCTGTTCCAGGCAGCCGTGAACTCCCGGGTCCAGCCTTCGGGATCCACGCCCCGGTGCAACGGCGGCCGCCCGTTGGCCGCGCCGTCGGCCATGTCCAGCTTGTGCGCGAATTCGTGGATGACGACGTTCTGGCCCGGCGGACGGGGAAGATCGGGCCGTGCATCGGCCCAGGACAGGATGACCGGCCCCCGGGTCCAGGCCTCACCGCTCAGCGGCCGGCGGTAACGGTGAACCACGCCGGCCTCGTCGGTTTCCTCGTGCTCCACTATAAAGGTATCGGGGTAGACGATGATCTCGTGGAAGGTGTCGTAGTAATCCAGGTCCAGGTTCAGAATCAGCAGCGCCGCCTGGGCCGCGACGACCGAGCGGACCTCGTCGGTGATCTCCTGGCCGCCGGCCCCGGTGACGGCCTTG
>JALUTW010000245.1 GCA_027021685.1 Chromatiales bacterium
CTGCTCCTCGGCGTTGGGATCGTCCACCTTCTGCCCGCCGCGGATGTTGTCGATGGCCTTTTCGATGGCGTCCCGGGTGGCGCCGGCCTTGCGCAGCAGCTCGCCGAGCTGGCCCTTGTCGTCCACCGCAGCGAGCACGAACAGCTCGCTGGAGATGTAGCTGTCCTTGCGCTGCTGGGCCAGCTTGTCGGTGAGGTTGAGCAGGCGCCCCAGCTCGTTGGAGACGTGGACCTCGCCCGCCGTGCCCTCCACCTGGGGCAGGTGGTCCAGCGCCTCGCCCACCTGGGAGCGCAGCAGGTTGAGATTGACCCCGGCCTGGGCCAGCAGGTGGCGCACGGTGCCGCCCTCCTGGTCCAGCAGCGCGGCCATGAGGTGCAGCGGCTCGATGAACTGGTGGTCACGGCCCACCGCCAGGCTCTGGGCATCGGCCAGGGCCATCTGGAACTTGCTCGTCAGTTTGTCCATCCGCATGGAAGGTCTTCCCCCTTGATTCTCGGATTCGGCTCACCGCGTCGCCCGCACCACGCGGTGACCGGTTTCCCCCTAAGTATGGGTGAATTTGCCCCGGTTCAAGGGAAAAAGCGCCGCGGGGCCGGTTACGGCGTGCCGGCCCCGGCCGCGGCACCGTGCCGCGCCGGAGCGGGACAGGGATGCAGCTCCGACAGGGGAACGCTGTGGCCGGGCCGCTGGACGATGCGCACGTGCTCGCGGCGGAACTCGCGCGCGTGGGCCAGGCCGCAGGAGTGGGCCAGGGCGTTGACCTCGTGGTTCATCCAGTGGGCGTACTGGGCCACGCGCCGGGCCTTGTCGCTCACCACCAGCCCGCGCTGGCGGCGCGGATCGTGGGTGGTGATGCCGGTGGGGCAGGTGTCGCGGTGGCACTGCATGGACTGGATGCAGCCCAGCGCGAACATGAACCCGCGGGCCGAGACCGCGAAGTCGGCGCCCGCACACAGGGCCCAGGCCACCCGGGCCGAGGTCACCAGCTTGCCCGAGGCGACGACCCGGATGCGCTCGCGCAGGCCCGCCGCCAGCAGGGTGTCCACCGCCAGGGGCAGGGCCTCGCCCAGGGGCAGGCCGACATGGTCGGCCAGCAGCTGCGGCGCCGCCCCGCTGCCGCCCTCGCCCCCGTCGATGGTGATGAAATCGGGGGCGCTGGCCTCGCCCCGGCGCAGGATGGCCTCGCACAGCTCGTCGAGGAAGGTCCGGGCCCCGATCACCGTCTTGAATCCCACCGGGCGCCCGGTCACGGTGCGCACGCGATCGATCATGTCCAGCAGATCGTCCACGCACCTGATCTCGGGATGGCGGTTGGGACTGGACGCCACCTGCCCCACCGGGATGCCGCGGATCTCCGCGATCTCCGGTGTCACCTTGGCCGCCGGCAGCACCCCGCCGCGGCCCGGCTTGGCCCCCTGGGCCAGCTTGATCTCGAAGGCCCGCACGTGCGGCGCCACTTCGCGCAGGCGCCGTTCCGACAGCCGGCCCTCGGCATCGCGCACGCCGTACTTGGCGGTGCCGATCTGGAAGACGAGATCACAGCCGCCCTCGCGGTGATAGGGCGACAGTCCCCCTTCGCCGGTGTTGAGCCAGATGCCGGCCTCGGCCGCGCCGCGGGACAGGGCCTGCACCGCCGGCCGTGACAGGGCACCGTAGCTCATCCCCGAAATGTTGAAGATGGAACGGGCGACGAAGGGCTGGTCGCAATGGGGCCCGATGACCAGCGGCGGCGCCGGGACCCGTTCCTCGGCCAGGCGCGGAAAGGGGGCGTTGACGAAGATGAGCGAGCCCGGCTCGCGCAGGTCGTTGGTGGAACCGAACCCCACCAGGCCGCCCAGCCCCTTGGCGGTGCGGTAGACCCAGGCCCGGGTGGCCCGGTTGAAGGGCTGCTCCTGCCGGTCCATGGCGAAGAAGTACTGGCGGAAGAACTCGCCCTGGCGCTCGAACACGTAACGCAGGCGGCCGATGACCGGGTAGTTGCGGCGGATGGTGTGGGCGGTCTGGAACCGGTCCTGCACGTACATGACCGCCACCGCCACCCCGCCCAGTCCCAGCAGGCCGGCCATGCCCAGGATCACCCAGCTCGCCAGCTCGGTCAGGTCCATGTTCTATGCTTCCTGGCCCGGCGTCGTCGCCCTCCCCTGTTCATCGTCCCCCGGCCGGGGAGGTTTTAGCAGAATGTTGAAAAAGGTCGTCCTGACCTTTTTCAACGCGCCGGACCCGGCGCAGGTCCGGTTTCGGCTACGCCAAATCAAGTGCTTGCGCGCCCGATTTGCGGGCGGGGCATCCCTGCCCCGCTCTGGCAGGCTGTTTTTCAACAGCCTGCCAGCCACTGCTCCAGCCGCGCCAGGCACCCGGCCTC
>JALUTW010000246.1 GCA_027021685.1 Chromatiales bacterium
TTTACGTGGTTTCCGAGGCGGGGTTCACCGGCCGCATGCGGACAATGTCCCAAAAACGGCAAGGAAATTCGCAGTGCTTCACTGTGGAATCAAGGCGTTACCGGGGGCCATGGAAGGCCATGCGGTGCCGCGCGCATTGCCCCCGCCGGAGGCGCACAGTAGGATGCCGTGACGTGCCCCTGTTCCGTCCCACCACAGGAGATCCCTCTCTTGGTTGCCGCCGGTGACGCCGTGAAGCAGGAGGTGCGTGCGGTTCCCCACGCCCACGAGGCCGGCGCGGTGCTGGCGGCCCTGGACAGTTCCCGCCACGGACTGGATCCCGCCGAGGCCGCGGCGCGACTGGCCCGTCACGGCCCCAACGAGCTGCCCCGCCCGCGCCCGCCGGGGCTGGCCACGGTCTTCCTGCGCCAGTTCGCCAGCCCGCTCATCTACGTGCTGCTGGCCGCGGCCGCGCTGTCGCTGGCCATCGAGGAGTGGTCCGACGCCACGTTCATCTTCGCCGTGCTGTTCATCAATGCCGTCATCGGCACGGCACAGGAATATTCCGCCCAGCGTGCCGCCAGCGCGCTGCAGGCGCTGGTGGCGGATCAGTGCCGGGTGCTGCGGGCCGGCGAAAGCCATGTCATCGATGCGCGCGAGCTGGTGCCCGGCGACGTGCTGCTGCTGGAGTCCGGCGACCGGGTGCCGGCGGACGCGCGTCTGTTCCAGGCCCACGACCTGGAGGCCGACGAATCACAGCTCACGGGGGAGTCGCTGCCCGTGATCAAGGATGCCGCCGCGGTGCTGGCCCCGGAGACCCCGCTGGGTGACCGGCGCAACATGGTGTACGCCGGCAGCCTGGTGCTGCGGGGCCGGGCCCAGGCGGTGGTGGTGCACACGGGGCTGGATACCGAGCTGGGCCGCATCGCCAGCGCCGTGGTGGGGGAAGCGGCGGCGGAGGCGCCGCTGCTGGTGCGCATGCGCCGCTTCACCCACTGGGTGGCGGCGGCGGTGGGGGTGGCGGCCCTGGTGCTGGCGGCGGTGAGCCTGGCCCGCGGCGTGCCGCTGAGCGAGGTGTTCCTGCTGGCGGTGGCGCTGGCGGTGTCCGCGATTCCCGAGGGGCTGCCGGTGGCGCTCACCGTGGCCCTGGCCATCAGCATGCGGCGCATGGCCCGGCGCCATGTCATCGTGCGCCGGCTGCTGGCGGTGGAGGCACTGGGGTCGTGTACCTTCATCGCCACCGACAAGACCGGCACCCTCACCGTCAACCAGCTCACGGTGCGCCGCATCGGCCTGCCCGACGGCCGGGTGTGGGAAGTGACCGGAGAGGGGCTCGCGCCGGAAGGCCGCGTGCTCACTTCCCGCGGCGAGCCCGATGCGGACGAAGAACGGCTGCTGCGGCGCATCGCGCTGGCCGCGGTGCTGCCCAACGAAGGTTTCCTGGGCCAGCGCGACGGTCACTGGGTCGGCGGTGGCGACACCGTGGACGTGGCCCTGCTGGTGCTGGCGCACAAGGTGGGGGTGGTGCGGGAGGAGGCGCTCAACGCCAATCCGGAGCTGGGGCTCATCCCGTTCGAGTCCGAGCGCCTGTACGCCGCCAGCCTCAACCGCATGCCCGAGGGGGCGCAGGTCTTTGTCAAGGGGGCGGTGGAGCGGCTGCTGCCCATGTGCACGCGCATGGCCACGCCGGCCGGCGACGAGCCCCTGGACCGGGCGCGCGTCGAGGCCCAGGTCCTGGCGCTGGCCCGCGACGGCTACCGGGTGCTGGCGCTGGCGGCCGGCGACTGGCCGCCGGGCACGCCGTTCGAGGAAGCTCACCTCGGCGGGCTCACCTTCCTCGGCCTGCTGGCCATGCTCGACCCCCTGCGCCCGGAGGCCAAGGCGGCGGTGGCGGCCTGCCGCGAGGCCGGCATCGAGGTGGCCATGGTCACCGGCGACCACCCGGCCACGGCGCTGGCCATCGCCCGCGAGCTGGACCTGGCCCGGGAGCCCGCCCAGGTGGTCACCGGGGTGCAGCTGCGGCGCCTGGGCACCGGCCCGGAGCTGGAGCGGGCGGTGCTGGGGGCACGGGTCTTCGCACGGGTGGAGCCGCGGCAGAAGCTGGACATCGTGCACGTCCTGGAGCGGGCCGGCCACTTCGTGGCCGTCACCGGTGACGGGGCCAACGACGCCCCGGCCCTGCGTGCCGCGGAAGTGGGCGTGGCCATGGGCAAAAGCGGCACCGACGTGGCGCGGGAATCGGCCGATCTCATCATCACCGACGACAACTTTGCCTCCATCGTGGCCGGGATCGAGGAAGGCCGCATCGCGTACGGCAACGTGCGCAAGGTGATCTACCTGCTGGTCTCCACCGGTGCGGCGGAGATCGTGCTGTTCGGCCTG
>JALUTW010000247.1 GCA_027021685.1 Chromatiales bacterium
AGCCGTGGGTACTGGGTGGGGTTTGCGACGGACACGGGGAGGGTGGAGCTGGACCGCAACTTTGCCCGTTACGAGCGCTGGGGCCACGAGGTGGGCAAGTACCCGCCCAATCCGCTGGGGCTGTACGACATGAGCGGAAACGTTCAGGAATGGGTGCTGGACTGGTACGCGGCGGATTACTACGAGCGCTCGCCGGAGCGCAACCCGCGGGGCCCGGAGGCGGGGACGAAGAAGGTGCTGCGGGGCGGAAATTACCGGGAGTCGCCGGGCGGGTCCACGGTGTACGGCCGGCGGCCGGGGAAGCCGGACAAGGGGGTATACATTGACGGCTTCCGCTGTGTGGTGAACGTCTCCGAGCCGCTGCCCGGGGCGAGGGTGCCGGATCTCGAGGCCATCGATGCCTACCTGCGGCCGCGGGAGGATTTACCGGTCAGGCCCATGCCCCGCATCCACGGGCCGTAATTCAGAGGACGGAGGACAGAGGACGGAGGACAGAGGGGCGCAGGGTGTGATGGCGAAGCCCTCATATCCCATGCGGCTGATCCGATTCTCAATGCAACAAGAACCTCTGCGATCTCTGCGTTTTTGCGTCTCTGCGTTTCAGAGGACAGACGACGGAAGACGGAGGACAGATGACCGTGTAGGGTGCGATGGCGAAGCCATCGCACCGCCCCCGGCAGTCGCCGCTGGGTTCAGAGGACAGAGGATGGAAGGCAGGGGACAGAGGGCGGAGGACGAAGGAGGAGAGACGGCACGTGGGAGGCCGGGCGCGCGCAGTGATGGAATATTCTTGATTCATGACTGTAATGGCAAAGGGAGACAAGTAAATGTCATGTGATACACCGGGGATTCGCGGGATGGTTTTGGGCATGGTCCTGGGGGCGTGCCTTGGCTGTTCCAAACAGAGCGCCGCCGAAGGGCGGCCGCCATTGTTCACCGATTTTCCGGTTGTCAAGCCCAGGACGGTTGTGGCGGGTCAGCAGATATCAGTGTACAACAGCCTTACCTTGTTGGAAGGTGATGTTGAAAAGCCGAAAGTTTTTATCAAGACGTTGGTGTGCAAAGTTGGGGAATATGCTGTATCCACCAATCGGTGTTTTGCTGTGCTTGATGTGTCTTGTGATTCTCTGGCCCGGATCGAGATACCCATGCGGGCAGGCATGAGCAAACAGGTGGATGCAAATGGGTCGCTGCTTAAGACGCTGGATGAGTGGGGGTTGAAACACGGTCGGAAAGACGTGATGACGAGACAACGGCTGTCGATTCCGCATGATGCCCAGCCAGGAGCATACGATGTCTGGTATACGGCGGGAATATCCGAATCGGCATCCTGCGATGGCGTGAGAGAGTGGTTGCCAGCTCGCTACGAGAGGATACACATCGGCAGGGGTGATTGAGCTATCTGAGTATCCGGCCATCGACCGAACCTTTCTCATTTCGTGATCCGAGCCGTGTGGTTTTCATGGGTGCGGCCACGAGGTAATCATGCCGGTTTGTTATTCCCTACAGGTTGCATCGTACCGGCGATGGGGTAACCTGTGCCGCAGGCAGGGGAGGAGCAGGACCGGCAGTGAAGTCACCGTTGGACGGACTGGGCAAGTCGTTGCTGGACAGTGTGCGCGACCTGTTGCCCATTCTGCTGGTCATCGGCTTCTTCCAGCTCGTGGTGCTGCAGCAGCCCATTCCCCAGCTGGGGCGGCTGTTGGCCGGCACCCTGCTGGTGGTGGCGGGGCTGACCCTGTTCGTGCGCGGGCTGGAAATGGGGCTGTTTCCCATCGGCGAGGCCCTGGCCCACGCCTTCGCCCGCAAGGGCAGCCTGTTCTGGCTGCTGGCGTTTGCATTTGCCCTGGGCTTCGGCACCACGGTGGCGGAACCGGCCCTCATTGCGGTGGCGGGCAAGGCGGCGGAGGCCGCGGCGGAGGCAGGGCTCATCGCCCGCGACAGGGCGGCGCTGGAGCGCTACGCCGACGGCCTGCGCCTGGCGGTGGCGCTGTCGGTGGGGGTGGCCATCGTCCTGGGCGTGATCCGGATCCTCAAGGGCTGGCCGCTGCACTGGCTCATCATCGGCGGCTATGCCGGGGTGGTGGTCATGACCGCCTTCGCGCCGCCCGAGATCGTGGGCATCGCCTATGATTCGGGTGGGGTGACCACGTCCACCATCACGGTGCCGCTGGTCACCGCCCTGGGGGTGGGCCTGGCCAGCAGCATCCGCGGGCGCAATCCCATGGTGGACGGTTTCGGCCTCATAGCCTTCGCCTCGCTGACCCCCATGATCTTCGTCATGGCCTACGGCATGGTGGTGTGATATGGAGTTCCTGGCGCTGGTGGCCGACGCGGTGCGCTCCACGCTGGTGGATGTGCTGCCCATCCTGGTCATCATCCTGTTTTTCCAGCTGGTGGTGATCCGGCGGCCCCTGCCCAACCTGCGGCGCATGCTGCAGGGCTCGGTCTACGTGCTGCTGGGGCTGGCCCTGTTCCTGGTGGGGCTGGAGGAGGCCCTGTTCCCGCTGGGCGAGATCATGGCCCGCCAGCTCACGGACCCGGCCTTCATTCACGGTGTCGCCCACCGCGAGGGGATGGCCCTGTCGTGGTCCGATTACTACTGGGTCTATCTGTTCGCCGCGGCCATCGGTTTTTCCACCACCATTGCCGAGCCGTCGCTCATCGCCGTGGCCATCAAGGCCGGGGAGGTCTCGGGCGGCACCGTCAACCCGTGGGGACTGCGCATCGCTGTGGCCCTGGGCGTGGCGGCGGGGATTGCCCTGGGGGCCTTTCGCATCGTCACCGGCACCCCGCTGCACTGGTATATCATCGCCGGCTACGTGGTGGTGCTGGCCCAGACCGTGTACGCCCCGCGGGCCATCATTCCGCTGGCCTACGACTCCGGGGGGGTGACCACCTCCACCGTGACGGTGCCGCTGGTCACGGCCCTGGGGCTGGGCCTGGCGGGCACGGTGCCGGGGCGCAGCGTCATCATCGACGGCTTCGGCCTCATCGCCTTCGCCAGCCTGTTTCCCATCATGACCGTCATGGGCTACGCCCAGCTGGGCCGGTGGCGTGCCCGCCGGGCACAACGCTAGGAGGACTCCGCCATGCACTTCAAGCTCATCATCGCCCTGGTGGAGGACCGCAAGACCGATGCCGTGCTGCGGGCGGCCCGGGACTGCGGCGCCACCGGGGCCACCGTCATCAACCATGCGCGTGGCGAGGGCCTGGAGCAGGCCAGGACCTTCTTCGGCCTGTCGCTGGAGACCGCGCGTGATGTATTGTTCTTCCTGGTGGAGGAACACCTGAGCCGCAAGATCCTGGAACGCATCGCCGAGGTGGGCGAGTTCGACCAGGCGCCGGGCACCGGCATCGCCTTCCAGATCGACGTGGAGGACGCCGTCGGTGTGGCCCACCAGGTGGCGCGGCTGAGCGAGGTGGTGGAGGAAGAGATATGAGCGAACGCAAGGTCATCCGGGTGCGGGACGTCATGAAGACCGAGGTGGACCTCATCGACGGCCTCGAGACCATCGCCGACGCCATGCGCAAGATGAAGCACGTGGAGACCAAGTGCCTCATCGTCAAGAAGCGCCATGAAGACGACGAGTACGGCATCCTCCTGCTGTCGGACATCGCCCGCCAGGTCCTGGCCCGGGACAAGGCTCCGGACCGGGTCAACGTGTACGAGGTCATGAGCAAGCCGGTCATCAGCGTGGATCCCATGATGGACATCCGCTACTGCGCGCGGCTGTTCTCGCGCTTCGACCTGTCACGGGCGCCGGTCATCGATCGCGACGGCGAGGTGGTGGGCGTGGTGAGCTTCACCGACATGGTACTCAAGGGCCTGCATCTCCAGCAGTCCGGCTGACCCCCATGCAGGTGGACCCCGCCAGCGGCCTGCTGGACGCCGCGCGCCAGTGCCCGTCGCCCAACTGCGACGAGCGTCCTGCCGGCTGCACCGTGGACCTGGTGGTCATCCATGGCATCAGCCTGCCGCCGGGGGAGTTCGGCGGTCCCCACATCGATGCCCTCTTCACCAACCGCCTGGACCCGGAGGCCCATCCCTACTTTGCAGGGATCGCCGGAATGAAGGTCTCCAGCCACCTGCTCATCCGCCGCGACGGCGAGGTGGTGCAGTACGTGCCTTTCCACCGGCGGGCCTGGCACGCGGGGGAGTCCCGCTTCGGCGGGCGCACCGCCTGCAACGATTTCTCCATCGGCATCGAGCTGGAAGGCACCGACGAGACGCCTTACGCCGAGGCCCAGTACGCGTGCCTGCCGCGGGTGCTGGCCGCCCTCATGCGGGCCTATCCCGCCGTGACCCCGGAACGGGTGGTGGGCCACTGCGACATCGCGCCCGGACGCAAGACGGACCCCGGCCCGGCTTTCGACTGGGCGCGCCTGCGCGCCGGCCTCCATCTGGCCCTGCACGGACCGGGGCACCCGCCGGGCTGATGCCTGTGATAGGCTGTGCCCCATCCGCACCGGGCAAGGACAACCCAGACCAACGACCCGTGCCATGACCCTCGTCGCCGTACTGCTTGCACTGCTGCTGGAGCACTTCGTGGACGCCGTCCGCGACTGGCGCCGGTTGGACTGGTTCGACCGTTACAGCGCCGCGGTCTGGAATGTGCTGGAAGGACGCCCCTTCCGCGACGGCCCGGGTGGGGTGGCGCTGGTGGTGGGCGGCGTGACCCTGGCGGTGTGGCTGGTCTGGGCGCTGCTGGACGCCGCCGGCTGGCTGCTCGGTTTTCCCTTCGCGGTCCTGGTGCTGGTTTACACCTTCGGGCCCGGTGATCTGAACCAGGACGTGGAGGCCTACCTTGACGCCGCCCGTCGTGGCGACGCCGCCGCCGCCCGCCAGGCCGCGGCCGCCATCCTCGAGGCCGAGCCCCCGGCCGACCCGGCGCAGATGGCCGTGGCGGTGCACCGGGCCATCTTCGTCCAGCTCCACCGGCGCCTGCTGGGGGTGCTGTTCTGGTTCCTGGTGCTCGGGCCCGTGGGGGCGGCGCTGTACCGTGCCGCCTGCCTGGCCCGTGCCGGCGGCATGGCGCTGGGCCGGGGTTACGGCGAGGCCGCGGCGTGGCTGGCGCAGATCCTGGACTGGCCGGGCACCCGGCTCGAGGTGGCGGCCTTCGCCCTGGCCGGCAGTTTCGTGGACACTGTCTCCCGCGTGCGCAGCCTGGAGACCTGGCTCACCCGCGAGGGCGATGCCCTGGTGGCGGACGCCGGCGCCGGGGCCCTGGAACCCGAGACCGCGGGCGTGGAGGAAGAATGGGAGGCGGTGGCCGGCGCCCTGGCCCTGGCCCGGCGCGCGTTCCTGGTCTGGCTCGCCGTCATCGCCCTGCTCACCATCGCCGGCTGGGTGAGCTGAACGGCGCCCGGCCTACTCGGCGCCGGCGGCCTGTTCCTGCCGGATCCGGCGCAGCCGCGGCACCTTGAGGCCGGCCTCGTCGGCCTGGGCCAGGGCCCGGGCCAGGCGCGCGGGGGCCGAGCGGCCCATGCACTGGTGATGGAGATCACCGGCGATGGCCTCTTCCAGGCCTTCGACCAGGCGTTCGCGGTCCAGGTGGTGGCCCACCCGCCAGGCCTGGATATCCATGACCTCGCCCGCCACCTCCAGCGCCAGCTCCCGGTGCCGGTCCCACAGCTCGCCCACGGTGCCTCCCACCACCAGGCCGCAGATGTTGGTGGTGAGGATGTAGACGTTCTTGCGCACCAGCTCGTACTCCAGCTCGGCCTCGGTCTCCAGCTCCCAGCACGGGATGTCCAGGGACTCCAGCGCCTCTTCCACCAGCGGCGCCGCGGGGCCGTAGACCGGCGTGGGGATGAGGACCTTGTAGTCCTGGCCCTTCTTCTTCTCGAACCACACCACCACCACCGTGGGGTGGGCGATGTCGTGCTCCCGCCAGTCGGCCGGCAGCAGCTCGTTCTGCAAGAGGCCGGCACGGTCGCGCCAGGGCGCGGGCAGGCGCCGGAGCACCGGGTGGAGGTCGTCCTCGCCCACCGCCACCAGCGCCAGGGCCGGTGCCGGGACCGCCTTGGCCACGGCATCGATGTTGGTGCGGCGGGAGACGGGATAGACGGGGTGACTGGTGCGCAGGAATCCGCGCGTGAACACGCTCCCCATCTCGCCGATGCCGACGACCACCACCGGTTCCTGCATGCCTGCGCACTCCCCTTCAGGAAAGCGGGGCATTATAGCACCGGCCGGTTGCCTGCCCGGTTTGCGGGCGGGGCGACCTTTTCCGGCATCCTGCTAAGATGAACTCATCATGGAGCACATTAGAACCTATCTCGGAATTCCCCACGGCCGCGCGCCTGGCGATTTTCGGTGGGAGCTGACGGGTATGGCGGCACGAAAAGGCAATCCCGGCATTTTGGCCACGGAGGGCGGTGGGGGTGAAAATCGCCGGCGCCCCAGGGGGTTGCGAGCCACGGCCGCGCCGGCGGCGTTGCGCCGCTGGCCCGTACAATGAGTACTGTGCTGCGCGGCGCGCCTTGCCGGCGCGGCCGTGGGCTCACAACGCGACACGTGCGGAATTCTGAGACAGGTTCTGGGCACCGGAGGCGGTGGCCATGGCGGCTGCCGTGGCTGTTGGCGGTGGTCCCCGTCGTGGCCGGGGCCGGGGTGTCGGCCCGGGACCACGGCGGCCGCCTGGTGACCCTGGATGCCCCGGCCCGGCGCATCGTCACCCTGGCGCCCCATCTCACGGAACTGGTCTTCGCGGCCGGGGCCGGCGCCTTCCTCGTGGGCACCGTGGAGCACAGCGACTATCCTCCGCCCGCGCGGCGCCTGCCCAGGGTGGGAGGCGCCGGCGGGCTCGACCTGGAGGCCCTGGTGGCGCTGCGGCCGGACCTGGTGGCCGTGTGGCCGCCGGGGCTGCCGCCCGGCCAGGAGGCCCGGCTGGAGTCCCTGGGCGTGACGCTGTTTCGCAGCGAACCCCGCGATTTCGAGGACATCGCGCGCGACCTCGAAGCCCTCGGCCGCCTGGCCGGAACTCCGGCCCCGGCCCGGGCTGCGGCGGAGAAACTGCGCGCGCGGGTGGCGGCATTGCGGCGGCAGCACGCCGGGCGGCGTCCGGTGAGAGTGTTCTACCAGCTCTGGGACCAGCCGCTGATGACGGTGGGCGGTGGCCAGTTCATCAGCCGCGTGCTGGAACTGTGCGGGGCCGAAAACGTGTTCGCGGATCTCGCGGCGCCGGCACCGGTGGTGGAACGGGAGGCGGTGCTGGCGGCCCGGCCGGAGGCGATTCTCGCGGCCGCAGCGCCGGAGCGCTGGGCCGGGTGGCGGGCGCGCTGGCGGCGCTGGCCGGCCCTGCCGGCGGTGCGAAACGGGCACCTGTACCGGGTGGCCCCGGACCTGTTGCAGCGCCCCGGTCCCAGGCTGGTGGACGGCGCGGAGGCGGTGTGCCGGCGCCTGGCGCGGGTGCGCCGCGAGGATGCGGCGGCTAAAACCGCCGCCCGGCCAACCGATATGAAAAAGGATTCGGTGGGGGCAGTTCCGGCACCGGACCACCCGGCACGGCCGGGGCAGTTCGATGGGGGAGACGGGGGAGGCCCAGTTCCGTGGCACAGATTCAGCCGGAAGTGAAGGCCGAGGCGGCGCCCGCGCCCGCGGTGCCGGCCTGGCGCCGCAGCCTGCGGCGCCTTCGCGCCAGTTCCCGGCGCTGGATGCGCCGGCTCGCCCCCACCCGTTTCCAGACCCAGCTGCTCACCGTGGTCTTCGGTGCCATCGCCGTGCTGGCGGTGGTGTCTTCCACCGTCATCGCCCATCTCACCCGGGAGATGGTGAAGGCCAACCTGGTGGAACAGGGCCGTACGCTGACCCGCACCGTGGCCCAGAACAGCGGCCTGGCGTTCCTCTACGAGAGCCCCGAGAACGCCCGCTCCGTGGTGGACAACGTGCTGGGGTTTCCGGGCGTGGTGGGGGTGGCCCTGTATCGCACCGACGGCAGACCGCTCCTGTACGCGGGCGAGGTGCAATTCCAGCCCGCCGCCTGGCCCCGCGAGGTGCGGCTGGTGCGCGAGACCCCGGGCGCGTGGTACTTCGTGGCGCCCGCCTACGGCGAGCCCAGCAGTGATCCGGACTCCCCCTTCGAGACCCAGCCGGTGGAGCCGGAACTGCTGGGCTACGTGGCGGTGGTGGTGTCCAAGGGTATCCTGGACCGCATGAGCCGGGACATGCAGCGGACCAACTATGCCGTGGTGGGACTGGTGGCGGGGATCCTGATGCTGCTGCTGCTGATCATCACCCGCCGCATGACGGTACCGGTGCAGGAACTCGCGGCCACCATGCACCAGGCCCAGGACGGCGCCCGGGGCCTGCGCGCGCGCAAGGCGGGTCCCCACGAGATCCGGGAAATGGTGGAGGCCTTCAATGTCATGATGGAGGCCCTGGAGGCCCGGGACCGGGCCCTGCGCAACCAGAACGAGGAGCTGGAGCGCCGGGTGGCCCGGCGCACCGAGGAGCTGCGCCGGGCGCGCGACGCGGCCCTGGAGGCCAGCCGCACCAAGAGCCGGTTCCTGGCCAACATGAGCCACGAGCTGCGCACGCCGCTCAATGCCATCATCGGCTACAGCGAACTCTTGTGCGACGACGCCCGCGAGGCCGGCAACGAGGAGCTGCTGGACGATCTGGAGAAGATCGCCGGCGCCGGGCGCCACCTGCTGTCGCTCATCAGCAACATCCTCGATCTGTCCAAGATCGAGGCGGGCAAGATGGAGATTCAGCGGCAGACCTTCAGCGTGGCCCGGCTGGTGCATGACACGGTGGGGGTGAGCGAGGCGCTCATGCAGAAAAACCGCAACGAGTTCGTGGTGGAATGTCCCGACAACATCGGGGACATGGACTCGGATGAACTCAAGATCCGCCAGGCTCTGCTCAACCTGCTGAGCAACGCGGCCAAGTTCACCAGCGACGGAAGGGTGACGTTCCGGGTCCGGGCCGAGGCGCGGGGTGGCCGTGACGGGGTGGCCTTCGTGGTGGAGGACACCGGCATCGGCATGTCCGAGGAGGGCCGCCGGCGCCTGTTCGGGGAGTTCGTCCAGGTGGACGATTCTTCCGCCCGCAAGTACGAGGGCACCGGCCTGGGGCTGGCCCTGTCGCGGCGCTTCGCCGTCATGCTGGGGGGCGACATCGGCGTGGAATCGGTGGAAGGCGAGGGATCCACCTTCACCCTGTGGCTGCCCCGCACCGCCCCGGAGCCCGCGGCCGATTCCGGCGGCGATGCCGCGGCATCCTGACCCCGTTTCCACCGGAGTGTGAACCGCGCCGCTTTTCGCGGCGGGGCGGCGGTTGCACCGGCGGCGCGGGTATGTCTATAGTTGGTGCATCGGTTTAAGCGATTTTCCCGCCACGGCCGGGAGTTCGCGGCGACATGGGAGCCGGGAGTTGCGCCAGCGAAGGATATCCGCCGCACGGGCGGACGAGCGCCGCCACGTACTGCCGGGCGCGCGGTACGGGCGGTCATAGGTAGCCGTCATGTCCGGCGGGCTGCCCGAAGATCTCAAGCCGGAGCGCAGCCAGGCCGCGGGCAGCGCCATCCCCGTCGCGGACACCGCCGATCTCCTGGTCGCGTACCTCGCCCAGCTCGGCGTGGAATACGTCTGGGGCGTGCCCGGCGGCGCCATCGAACCCCTGCTCAACGCCGTCGCCCGCGGCATGGCCCACGGCGGCCCGCGCCCGGTGGTGGCCCGCCACGAGACCGGGGCGGCCTTCATGGCCCATGGCTACCACTTGGCCACGGGCCGTCTCGGTGTCTGCTTCGCCACCACCGGCCCCGGTGCCACCAATCTCATCACCGGTGTGGCGAGTGCCTATGCCAACGAAGTTCCCATGCTCGTCTTGACTGCACAAACGGCACTGAAGAACTTCGGGCGTGGTGCATTGCAGGAGAGCAGTTGCACCGGCGTGGATACAGTGGGCATGTTCCGCCATTGCACCCGTTACAACACCCTGGTGAGTCACCCGGCGCAACTGGAGATCAAGCTGGCGCGGGCCATACTGGCTGCTTTTCAGCACCCGTACGGTCCGTCTCATCTCAGCCTCCCCATGGACGTTCTGAAGGCGCCTGCACCAGTATCCGACCCTTCGTTCGATCTTTCCCGCCAGATCCATTCTCCTGCGCAGGTGGATCACCAGGCAGTCCAGGCTCTGGTTGAATTGTTGATGAAAGCACGTCATCCGGTCTTCGTGGTGGGGGCCGGCTGTGCCCAGGCGGTGGGCAGCCTGCTGGAGCTGGCAGTGCGGTTGCAGGCGGAGGTGGTGACCACGCCCCACGGCAAGGGGCTGGTGAGCCCCTATCATCCCCTGTATCGGGGGGTGTTCGGCTTTGCCGGCCATGCCGATGCCCGCCGTGCTCTCGCGGCAGACAATGCCGACCTCGTGGTGGCCGCGGGAACCAATCTCGGAGAGTGGGCCACCGAGGGTTGGGATCCGGAATTGCTCGTCAGCCGGAGGCTGGTGCATGTGGACGAATCCCGTTCCAACCTCCATCAGTCGCCCATGGCGCGGCTTCACGTGCACGGCAATCTCGTGGCCGTGTTCGATGCCCTGCTGGAGAAGGTGGAGGGGTCGAAAAAAATGCCGCGGGAAACCTCCATCCACGCCATGGCGGCCGAACACAAGGGCCCGCGCCG
>JALUTW010000248.1 GCA_027021685.1 Chromatiales bacterium
GGTACAGGCCGCTGGCCAGGGCCGCGGGCGGCAGGCCGTGGGGCCCGCCCGCCGCCTCCACCCGTCCCAGGGTGCGCAGCTCACCGCGGCCGCTCCAGGACACGAGCAGGGGCACGAACGGCTGCAGCAGTGCACTCCGGGGCCGGCGCCCGCCGCGTGCCCCCCGGGCCACCAGCCCCACGCGGCCGCCGCTGCGGGTGAATGCCTCCAGCAGCAGGCTGGTGTTGCGGTAGGGCCGGGCGTGGAGGACGAAGGCCGGCTCCAGGCTCGTGCGGTCACTCGTCGGCATAGCCCAGGCTGCGCAGGGCGCGCTCGTCGTCGGCCCAGCCCTCCTTCACCTTGACCCACAGCTCCAGGTGCACCTTCCTGCCGGTGGCCACCTCCAGCTCGCGCCGGGCCTGGATCCCCACTTCCTTGAGGCGCTGGCCTCCCTTGCCGATGACGATGGCCTTCTGGTTGGGCCGCATGACCCAGATGACGGCACCGATGCGCACCAGCCTCGGGGTCTCCTCGTAACGTTCGATCTCCACCGTGAGGTGGTACGGGACCTCCTGGCCCAGCATGCGCATGAGCTTCTCGCGGATGATCTCGGCGGCGAGGAAGCGCTGGGATCGATCGGTGATCATGTCCTCGGGAAACAGCGCCGGCCCCTCCGGCAGGCGGGAGATGATCTCCTGTTCCAGTGCCTTGAGATTCTTCCCCTGGCGGGCCGAGCCAGGCACGATGGCGGCGAACTCGCGCCTGTGCCGCATCTGGTCCAGGAATGGCAGGAGCTGCCGCTTGTCCTTGACCTTGTCCACCTTGTTCACCAGCAGGATCACCGGTGCCCGGACCGGGGCGAGCCGCTCCAGCACCATCTCGTCCTCCTCGGTCCAGCGCAGGGCCTCGACCAGGAACACGATGACATCCACGTCGTCGAGGACGGCCGCGGCGGCCCGGTTGAGATAACGATTCAAGGCCGAGCCGCCGCGCTTGTGCAGCCCGGGCGTGTCCACGTACACGATCTGCCACTCCCCGGGCCGGGTCTTGATGCCCAGGATACGGTGGCGCGTGGTCTGGGGCTTGGACGAGGTGATGCTGATCTTCTGCCCCAGCAGGCGGTTGAGCAGGGTGGACTTGCCCACGTTGGGCCGCCCCACCAGCGCCACGTAGCCGGAACGAAATCCCCCGGCGTTGTCGCCCCCTGCGTTCACGCCGCCTCCAGCCGCTGCAGCATCGCCTCGGCCGCCGCCTGCTCCGCCCGGCGCCGGCTGCTGCCTTCGCCGGTGGTCACCAGCGTACCGGTGCCGGACTCCACCCGGCACTGCACGATGAATGTCTGGGCATGGGCCTCGCCCGCCACCTCCGTCACCGTGTACTGGGGCAGGGACAGCCCCCGCGACTGCAGGTGTTCCTGGAGCCGGGTCTTGGGATCCTTCTCCACCTGGCTCGGGTCGCAGGCGGCCAGCCGCTCCCCGAGGCGTTGCAGCACGAAGCGGCGCGCGGCTTCCAGCCCCGCATCCAGGTACAGGGCCCCGATGACGGCCTCGAAGGCGTCCGCCAGGATGGAGGCCCGGCGCCGCCCGCCCGATTTGAGCTCGCCCGGGCCCAGGCGCAGCAGGGGGCCCAGCTCCATCTCTTCGGCCAGCCGCGCCAGGGTGTCGCCCCGCACCAGCTGTGCCCGCAGGCGCGTGAGCTGACCCTCGGCGGCGGCGGGAAACCGCCGGTACAAGGCCTCGGTCACCACCAGGCCGAGCACGGCGTCGCCCAGCAGCTCCAGCCGCTCGTTGTTGGGGCCCGGGTGACTGCGGTGGGTGAGCGCGGCCTCGAGCAGGCCGGGATCGGAGAACTGATGACCGATGACGGCTTCGAGCTTCCGCGCCGGTTCCATTACTTGAGCGGCACCTGGGAGGTGTAGTTGAAGTAGGCCACCAGATCCAGGTTCCCCACCAGGTTGCGCCGCACCTCGAACTCCACGTCCACCAGGTAGTGGTCCTTCTCCCGGCTGATGTAGATATCGTCAGGCTCCACCGAGGTGACCATGTTGATGTCCAGCCGCTTCATGAGCGAGCGGTGGATGGCCGACGACGGCTTGCCCCGCAGATCGGGATCCTCGGCCAGGCCCTCCACCACCGCCTTGACGTTGTAGCCCTCGATGTACATGGGGACCAGCCGGATGAAGAACAGGACGATGGAGACCGCCAGGATGATGATCAGCAACCAGCCAATGGCGGTCACCCCCTGCTGTCGCTGCATGGACTTCATGTTCGCCTCCCGTATCAGGATCAATCGAGCCCGCCGATGGGCCCGAGCCGCCCCAGGTCAGGCCCGCCGTTCCAGTGCATCCAGATGAAAAAGGCCCGTCCCACCAGGTTCTCGTCAGGCACGACACCCCAGACCCGGCTGTCATTGCTGTTGTCCCGGTTGTCGCCCATGACGAAATACGCCCCGGCCGGCACCCGCCAGCTGTTGTTGAAGGCGGGCCGGTTGGGATCCCGCAGGATATAGTGGCGCACCGGTCCCAGCTGCTCCACCAGCAAGTCCAGGCTGCGGGCATGATTGTCCGGGTACCGGCCCACGTACTCCTGAAGCATGGGTTTGCCATTCACGTACAACACCTTATTGTAGTACGTGATCTCGTCTCCCGGCAGGCCCACCACCCGCTTGATGTAGGGCGTGGACGGATCCCGCGGATAGCGGAACACCACGATGTCGCCCCGCTGCGGGCTGCCCAGGTCGAGAAACTTCCAGTTGGCCACCGGCAACCGCAGTCCGTAGCTGAACTTGTTGACCAGAATGAAGTCGCCCACCTCCAGCGTCGGCAACATCGAGCCGGAAGGGATGCGGAACGGTTCCACCAGGAATCCCCGCAGGACGAAGACGATGGCCACCACCGGGAACAGGAAGCGGGCAAACTCCACCACCGGCGAGGGCTTCCCCACCTCGCCGCCGGCCGCCGCGGCAGCCTCCCGCCTCCCCTGGAGGTAGAAGCGATCGAGGGCCCAGATGGGGGCGGTCACGAGCAGCAATATGGTCAGGATGAGTGCGAAATCGATGTTCATTTGTTTTCCTTGCCAACGTGCAGCACGGCCAGAAAGGCCTCCTGCGGGATCTCCACCTTGCCCACCTGTTTCATGCGGCGCTTGCCGGCCTTCTGTTTTTCCAGCAACTTGCGCTTGCGGGTCACGTCCCCGCCGTAGCACTTGGCAGTGACGTTCTTGCGCAGGGCCTTGACGTTGGTGCGGGCGATGATCTTGGAACCGATGGCGGCCTGGATGGCCACCTCGAACATCTGGCGGGGAATGATTTCCTTCATCTTCTCCACCAGCTCGCGCCCGCGGGCCTGGGCCTGATCGCGGTGCACGATGGCCGACAGGGCATCGACGCGCTCGCCGTTGATGAGGATGTCCAGCTTGACCAGGTCCGCCGGCTGGAAGCGGGTGAACTCGTAGTCGAGCGAGGCATAGCCGCGGCTCACCGACTTGAGGCGGTCGAAGAAATCCATGACGATCTCGTTCATGGGCAGCTCGTAAGTGAGCGAGACCTGGTTGCCCAGGTACTGCATGCGTTTCTGTACTCCGCGCCGCTCCACGCACAGGCTGATGACGTTGCCCACGTAGTCCTTGGGAGTGAGGATGTGGGCGGTGACCACGGGCTCGCGGATCTCGGCGATGTGATTGGGGGGCGGCAGCTTCGAGGGGTTGTCCACGTAATGCACGCCGCCTTTGGTGTCCACGACCTCGTAGACCACGGTGGGGGCGGTGGTGATGAGGTTGAGGTTGTACTCCCGCTCCAGCCGCTCCTGCACGATTTCCATGTGCAGCATGCCCAGGAAACCGCAGCGAAAGCCGAAGCCCAGGGCCTGGGAGGTCTCGGGCTCGTAGAACAGGGCGGCGTCATTGAGGCGCAGCTTGGCCAGCGCCTCGCGCAGGGCCTCGTAGTCGTCGGCGTCCACCGGGTAGAGCCCGGCATAGACCTGTGGCTTGACCGCCTTGAATCCGGGCAGCGGCTCCGCCGCCGGCCGGTCGTGGTGGGTGATGGTGTCACCCACCGGCGCCCCCTCGATCTCCTTGATGCCGGCGATGACGAAGCCCACCTCCCCGGCGGACAAGGCCTCCAGCTCCCGCCGCTTGGGGGTGAAGATGCCCAGCCGGTCCACCTGGTAGCTGCGCCCGGTGGACATGATCCGGATCTTCTCCCGCGGCCGCAGGGTGCCCTGCATCACTCGCACCAGCGAGACCACACCCAGGAAGTTGTCGAACCAGGAATCGATGATGAGGGCCTGCAACGGCGCCTCGGGGTCACCCTGGGGCGGCGGGATGCGGGCCACGATCTGTTCCAGCAGATCCTCCACGCCTTCGCCGGTCTTGGCACTCACGCGCAGGGCATCGTGGGCCTCGATGCCGATGATCTCCTCGATCTCCTGGATGACCCGCTCGGGATCGGCCGAGGGCAGGTCGATCTTGTTGAGCACTGGAACCACTTCCAGGCCCTGCTCGATGGCGGTGTAGCAGTTGGCCACGCTCTGCGCCTCCACCCCCTGGGAGGCATCCACCACCAGCAGCGCCCCCTCGCAGGCGGCCAGCGAGCGGGACACCTCGTAGGAGAAATCCACGTGGCCCGGGGTATCGATGAAGTTGAGCTGGTACGTGCGGCCGTCCCGGGCCTTGTACTCCAGCGTCACCGCCTGGGCCTTGATGGTGATGCCGCGCTCCCGCTCCAGGTCCATGGAATCCAGCACCTGCGCGGCCATTTCCCGCTCGCTCAGACCGCCGCAGATCTGGATGAAGCGGTCGGCCAGAGTGGACTTGCCGTGATCGATGTGGGCGATGATGGAGAAGTTGCGAATGTAATCGAGTCTGCTCAAGGTCATCCGGCGTCAGGCGGTTACGAAAAAGGGCGCCTTCACGCGCCCTCCTCGCCGTCGGTGCCAACGGCGGCGCCCGCGCCGCGGGCGCCGCCTGCATTGTATCGCATCCAACCCCGGAACCGGAACTCGCCCCGGGTCAGTCCCCGTCCTCCTCCTTGGGCAGGCGCAGGGCCAGGAACATGGGCGAGTTGCCGCGCTGGACCAGCACCGGCACCGACTTGCCCGCCGGGAGGCGATCCACCAGCTTGCGGAACTGCCGGACACTGCGCACGGGCTTGCCGTCGAGCATGAGAATGACGTCGCCACGGCGGATACCGGCCTCGGCCGCAGGGCCGCGGTGGACCCGGCGCACCAGCACCCCCTGGTCCTTGAGGTTGAGGCGCCGGCGCTGTGCCTCGCTCAGCTCCTCCACTTCCAGCCCCAGCCGGCCGCTGCGGGCGGTGCCCTCGCCGCCGCCCGTGGCGGCCTGCTCCACGTCCTCGCGCAGCTCACCCACGCGCACGGTCAGGGTCTTCCTGCGCCCCTGGCGGATGACCTTGACCTTCACCTTCTTGCCGACGGGCGTGCGTCCCACCAGCAGGGGCAGGTCCGCCGAACGCTCGATGGGCCGGCCGTCGTATTCCACCACCACGTCACCCACCTTGAAGCCCGCCTTCTCCGCCGGGGTGTCCGGCAGCACCCGCAGCACCACCGCGCCCCGCGGGCGGTCCATGCCGAAGGACTCGGCCAGGTCGCGATTGACGTCCTGGATCAGGATGCCCAGCATGCCGCGTTCCACCCGGCCCTTGGTCTTGAGCTGGCGCACCACGTCCATGGCCACGTCGATGGGGATGGCGAAGGACAGGCCCATGAAGCCGCCGGTGCGGCTGTAGATCTGCGAGTTGATACCCACCACCTCCCCGTCCAGGTTGAACAGGGGGCCGCCGGAGTTGCCGGGATTGATGGCCACGTCGGTCTGAATGAAGGGCACGTAGCTCTCGCTGGGCAGGCTGCGGCCCATGGCGCTCACCACGCCCACCGACACCGAGTGATCGAAGCCGAAGGGCGAGCCGATGGCCATCACCCATTCGCCCACTTCCAGCTCCGCGGAGCGGCCGATGCGCACCACCGGCAGGTCCTTGGCCTCCACCTTGAGCAGCGCGATGTCCGAACGCTCGTCCTTGCCCACCACCCTGGCCTTGAGTTCGCGCCGGTCCTGCAGGCGTACGATGATCTCCTCGGCATCCCGCACCACGTGGTAGTTGGTGACGATGTAGCCGTCGGGTTCGATGATGAAGCCCGACCCCAGGGATTGCGCGCCGTGCCCCTCGGGCAGGCCGTCGCCGTCGCCGAAGAACTTCCGCAGGAGATCACCCCACGGCGAGTCCTCGGGCAGGTCCGGCATCTCGAACCCGGGCGGCAGGCGCCGCCTGACCTTCTGGGTGGTGCTGATGTTGACCACTGCCGGGCTGTTTTCCTTGGCCAGCCTGGTGAAATCGGGCAGGCCCTCCGCCGTGGCCGCGCCGGCCACCAGGCCCACCGCCCCCACCAGAACCAGCACCAGGACCAGCCACAGTCGCCTGTACTTCGTCATCCGTCGTTCCTTCCTCAATTCCAGGCGGCCGCACCCCGGTGCGGCCATTTCCACAAGCCGGGTTCCACGAGGCGCTTCAGCCGGCGGGGCCGCCGGCCACCGCCAGTCCCGCCGCCGGCAGGCGCCGCAGCATGACCGGCCGCAAGCCCGGGCGCCGGCCCAGGCGCCGGCTGGCCCGGCGCGCGGCCCACAGTCCCAGTCCCAGGCCGAACAGGCCGCCGGCGATGGCCGGCGTCTCCGAACCCGGCGCCAGGCCGGAGGCCGCCAGCTCCTGTCCGGCGGCGGCAAAGACCACCAGCAACACCAGCGGCAGCAGGTACATCCACAGCGCTCCCTGCACCAGTCCGCTCCCTGCGACACCCACCACCACCCGGTCCCCGGGCACTGCGCCCAGGCGGTTGTCCACCTCCAGCGGCGGCGGCCGGCGCGAGAAGACCTGGCCCAGGAGCCCCACCCCGCAGCCCGAACGCGCGCTGCAGTGGCTACAAGTGGTGCCGCGTTCCACCTGCACCCAGGCGGTGCCGCCGGCGACCCGGATCACGGTGCCCGTCTCCTCGACCATGGCGGCGCGATCCATGTCCGCCTCCCTCATTCCTCGTACTGCACCGCGCGGGCGATGCGCCGTACCGCGGCCAGGGGCACCTCGCCCACCACGGTGACATGGTAGCCGTCGACCACGCGGCCCCAGGCGCTCACCGCGCCCATGCGGGAGCCGCCCATGAGATTGTCCTCGTCATCGGCCGGCTCGATGAATACCGAGACCGAGGCCAGGCCGTCGCTCAATACCAGATGTTCCTGCATCCGGCTGGCCCGAGCCTGCCGGTGCTCGCCATGCATGGTCAAACGGTAGCCCGGCGGCACGTCGTTCAGCACCCATTCCCGGGTCTGCCGCAGGTGTCCGGGCCCCGGCGGGTCCTCGGCCCGGTGCCAGGTGAACCCGTCGCCCTTGATGCCGGGCTCGAGCCACTCCTCCGGCACCTCGTCGAGATAGGTGAGATGGGTGAACATGAACTTCTCCACCGGCCGCATGCGTTCGTCCAGCAGATGGGACTTGAGGAGCAGGCCGGTGCGCCGGTCCACCCACAGGTGGTAGCCGTAGCGGTAGCCGTCGCGGGGGGAGATGGTGATCTTGGCCGTGGCCAGCCCTGCCACCCGGTCGCGGCAGGCCTCGTCCACGGCGAAATCGTAATAGGCCACCAGGTCGTCGATGCGGGTGGGGAAGCTGGGTGGAAAATCGCCCCTGGGCCGCGCCTTCTCCACCACCACCAGCTCGCGGTCTGGGAGAAAACAGGTGACCCGGTCATCGGTGCGGATGACCTCGCGGCCGTTGCCGTCAAGCGACACCAGGCGCTCGCGCATCCGCCCGTCCCGCACGCTGTGAATGAGGCGCATGGTGCTCACCTCGTCCCCGCGCACGTAGACGAAGGTGCCGTCGTAGCTGTAACGGCTGCCGGCGGCCTGCATGCGTTCCAGCCACACCCGCACCCGCTCGACATCGGTGCCGCCCGCCAGGACGGCGCCGGAGGCCGCCAGGCCCAGGGCCAGTGCCAGCGCCCTAGCGCTCATCGGCCACGCGTTCACCCGGGGTGATGCTGACGATGCGTGCATAGGCCGGGATACCCTGCACACCGAAGCCGGCCGAATACTGGTTGTGGTTGACGAGATAGCCGCTCAGCTTGTGCTCCACCGCCTGACTCAGCCGGTCGGACCGTGCGGTCGCCACCTGGCGCAACGCCGCCGCCGGTGCCGGCGACTGTGCCACCACGGCGGGCGCGCCGGCCTCGCGATTGTGCTGCACCAGCAGCACCGCCGCCACCGCCACCGAGGCCGCCACCGCCATGCCGGCGGCCTGCCGGCCCACCGCGGCCAGCCGCCGCACCAGGTGCCGGCGACGGACGGCGGGCACCAGCAGCGCGGGCTCCGCGCGCAGGGCCTCGTGCAGGCGCTCGTTGAAGCCGCGGCCCAGGGGCAGGGGCCGCTCGCCGTGGAGCACCGAGCGAATCAGATGGTAGTGCGACCAGCGGCGCAGGGCCTCCGCGTCCCGCTCCAGTCGCTCCAGCACTTCGGGTCCCGGCACCGCCTCGCCGTCGGCCAGGGCCGAGATGATCTCCTCACGATCTTCGCTCATCTTGCTTCACCGTGATTGCCGATTCAGGTTCCTGCACTCAATCCAGCAGCGGCCGCAGCCGCTTGTCCACCGCCTCCCGGGCACGAAAGATGCGGGAGCGCACCGTGCCGATGGGACACTCCATGACCTTCGCGATCTCCTCGTAGCTCAGTCCGTCCATTTCCCGCAACAGCAGCGCGGTGCGGAGATCCTCCGGCAGTTCCTCGATGGCCTTGACCACCGTCTCCGCGATCTCGTCCTTGAGCGCGATGCGCTCCGGCGAGCCGTACTCCTTCAGGGCCGACTCGCCGTCGTACTGCTCCGCCTCGCCCGCGTCGATGTCGGACCCCGGCGGCCGCCGCGTCTGGGCCACCAGGTGGTTCTTGGCCGTATTGATGGCGATGCGGTACAGCCATGTGTAGAAGGCACTGTCGCCCCTGAAGTTCCCCAGGGCCCGATAGGCCTTGATGAACGTCTCCTGGACCAGGTCCTGCACCTCCGCCGGGTCCCGCACGTAGCGTGCGATGAGATTGGCGATCTTGTGCTGGTACTTCCCGACCAGGACATCGAATGCCCGCTTGTCGCCCGCCTGGACACGCTCCACCAGCGCCTGGTCGACCGCCTGCTCGCTCATGGACCGCGGCTTTCGCGCAGGTGCGTGGAAGCAGTCCCGATCCTGTTCACTGAGACACCTGCCGGATTGTGAAGTTCGCCAGAACGCATGATTTTTCGTATAGTTATACGCGGGCCCGATGCGGGGACCTGCGCGTCGGGGCATTGTACACGAAGCACCGCGGCCGGCGGCGGGACCGCCGGCGACGAGGACAGCCTCATCCCCGAATCCGTCTCCATGAGCCCTCACCATCGTGCCGACGTGCTGGTCATCGGCAGCGGCGCCGCCGGCCTGTCGCTGGCCCTGCGCCTGGCCGACGACCTGAATATCCATGTAATTTCAAAGGGTAAGGTGGAGGACGGGGCCACCCTCTGGGCCCAGGGCGGGATCGCCGCCGTGCTCGACCCCGCCGACTCCCTGGAGGCCCACGTGGCGGACACCCTGGCCGCCGGCGCCGGCCTGTGCGACGAGGCGGTGGTGCGGCGGGTGGTGAGCGAGGGGCCGGGCGTGCTGCGCTGGCTGGTGGACCTGGGCGTGCCCTTCACCCCGGCCGAGGAGGAGGACGCCGCGGTGCCCTGGCACCTGACGCGCGAGGGCGGCCACAGCCGGCGGCGCATCATCCACGCCGCCGACGCCACCGGGCGGGCGCTGGAGAACACCCTCGCCGCCCGGGCCCGGCGCCATCCCCGCATCCGCCTGTTCGAGGACCACGTGGCGGTGGACCTGGTCACCGCCCGCAAGCTGGGCCGGGAGCCGGACCGGTGCCTGGGGGCCTACGCCCTCAACCGCAGCGACGGCCACGTCTATACCTTCGCCGCCCGCCACGTGGTGCTGGCCACCGGCGGCGCCAGCAAGGTCTACCTCTACACCTCCAATCCCGACACCGCCACCGGCGACGGCATCGCCATGGCCTGGCGCGCCGGCTGCCGGGTGGCCAACATGGAGTTCAACCAGTTCCATCCCACCTGCCTCTACCACCCGCGGGCCAAGTCCTTCCTCATCACCGAGGCGGTGCGCGGCGAGGGCGGCATCCTGCGCCTGCCCGACGGCACCCCCTTCATGAAGCGCTTCGACCCGCGCGGCGAGCTGGCGCCGCGCGACATCGTGGCCCGCGCCATCGACCACGAGATGAAGCGGCTGGGCATCGACTGCGTCTACCTGGACATCAGCCACAAGCCGGCGGACTTCATCCGCAGCCACTTCCCCACCGTGTACGCCCGCTGCCTGGAGTTCGGCTACGACATGACCCGCGAGCCCCTGCCGGTGGTGCCGGCGGCCCACTACACCTGCGGGGGGGTGATGACGGACCTTCATGGCCACACCGACCTGCCGGGGTTGTACGCCATCGGCGAGGTGGCCTTCACCGGCCTGCACGGCGCCAACCGCATGGCCAGCAACTCCCTGCTGGAATGTCTGGTCTTCGCCAAGCTG
>JALUTW010000249.1 GCA_027021685.1 Chromatiales bacterium
CTTTGCGTTGAACAATCCGCCCGGCCCTTTTCAGTAGACCGCGGTGACGCCGTAGCCCTTGCGGCGCAGCAGTTCGAGAATACCCTCCCGGCCCGGCAGGTGCAGCGCGCCCACGGCGATGAAGGCGCGCCCCTCGGCCAGGCGCGGGGCCATGCGCTCCACCATGAGCCGGTTGCGCCGCAGCAGCAGGCGCTGGCGGAACACCTGCGCCACCGCTGGCGGCTGGCGGCGGAGCTGGCGCTCGCTGAGGCGTTCCAGGGCGTTGAGGTCGCGCTTGAGCCAGGCATCGATGATCCGGGCCAGCAGCCGCGGCAGGCGGTCCTGCTCCGCCAGGGCCGCCTTGAGCATGGCGATCTGGGTGGCCCGCGGCAGGTCATCGAGATACCCGGCCTGCTCGTCCACCGTCTCCAGCCCGCCCACCGCCTTGCCGGCGGCCATGGCGTCCAGGTAGAGCTTCATGTCCAGGAACATGCCGCTCCGCGGCCTGGGCATGCTCAGGGTCAGGGCCACCGACCACGGCTTGAGGCGATCCACCACCGGGGCCGGATAGCCGCGCGCGGCCATGTGCTCCTGCACCGCGCGCCAGGTGGCGGCATCCAGCAGGCGTGACAGGCGCTGGTCCTCCGGCAGGGTCATGCGCCCCATGAGGGCGACGGCGGCCCCGGGGTCCAGGGCCACCTCGGCGGTGAAGCTGCGGGCACGCTCGAAGGCTTCGCGCACCGGCCGCGGCAAATCCAGCACCCGCGGGTCGTCGCTGTGGATGGTGCCGAGGATCCAGGACGGCCCGGCACGGCCGGTGTCCACCTGCCACAGGATGCCCACCTGCCGCGGGTGGAACTCCGCCGCCGCGGCCGGCAGGGCCAGCAGCAGGGCCAGCACCGCCGGCCACAGGCGGTGCATGCAAGCGGGCCGCGACATGGCATGCCTCCTGATCTGGTGTGGATGCCTCACAGCATAGCCCATGGGGCGGCGGCGAGTTCTGGTATCCTGTGGGAATGAACGCCGGGGTCCGCAATCCCATCGCCACCCGCTTCCGCGGCTTCCTGCCGGTGGTGGTGGACGTGGAGACCGGCGGCTTCGATCCCCAGCGCGACGCCCTGCTGGAGATCGCGGCGGTGCCCGTGTTCTACGACGAGGCGCAGGACGCGGTCTGCCCCGGGCCCCACGCCCACTGCCACGTGGAGCCCTTCCCCGGGGCCAACCTGGACGAGCGGGCGCTGGAGTTCAACGGCATCGATCCCCACCATCCCTTCCGCCTGGCGCGGCCCGAGGCCGAGGCCCTGGAGGCCATCTTCGGACCGGTGCGCCAGTGGCTGGCGGAGACCGGCTGCAGCCGGGCCATCCTCGTGGGCCACAACCCGTTCTTCGACCTGGGCTTCGTGCGTGCCGCGGCCCAGCGCTGCCGCATCAAGGACAACCCGTTCCATGCCTTCTCCACCTTCGACACCGCCACCCTGGGCGGGCTGGCCTTCGGCCAGACGGTGCTGGCCCGCATCGCGGAGGCGGCGGGGATCCGCTGGAACGAGGACCAGGCCCACTCGGCCCTCTACGACGCCCAGCGCACGGCGGAGATCTTCTGTGCCATCGTCAACCGCTGGGACCGGGAGCTGGGGCGGCCGCCGGGGCCGGCGGCCGGCGATTGAGGCACGGCCTCAGGAGGCGGAACTGCCCGCCCTGGCCACGGCCTCCTTCACCATCTTCTGCAGCTCGCCCTTCTGGAACAGCTCCAGGGTGATGTCGCAGCCGCCGATGAGCTCGCCGTTGATGTAGATCTGGGGAAAGGTGGGCCAGTTGGCGAAGCGGGGCAGGTTCTCGAAGATCTCGGGATCCGCCAGCACGTTGACGTAGGCGAAGTCCTCGCCGCAGGCCTGCAGGGCCTGGGCCGCGCGGCTGGAGAAGCCGCACTGGGGCAACTGGGGCGTGCCCTTCATGAAGATCACCACCGGGTTCTTTTCCACCTGCTCTCTGATGCGATCCATTACGTCCATCTTCGACACCTGACTGCTTCGGTTGCGGGTTGACGGGAACCGCCGCGCCGGGCGCGGCGGCGGGCAAGTATAGCGCAAATGCCTGAGCGGAACACTTGGACTTTGGCCTTATAAAACGTGGGGCCAAGCGCGGCCGGCTTCAAGCGCGCACCGGGTCCACGTGGCGCTGGAGCCAGAACTCCAGCAGGGCCAGGTGCCACAGCTTGCTCCCGCGCAGGCGGGTGAAGTGCTGCGGCGCCTCGGGCGCCGCCAGCAGCTTCTCCACGTAGGGCCGCTGGAACAGCCCGCGCTCGCGGCAGGCCCGCGAATCCAGGATGTCGCGCATGAAATCCAGGAACGGGCCGCGCACGTACTTCAGCGCCGGCATGGGAAAGTAGCCCTTGGGCCGGTCGATGACCGCCGCCGGCAGCAGCGGCCGGGCGATGGCCTTGAGCACGTGCTTGCCGCCGGAGCCCAGCTTCAGCTCCGGCGGCAGGCGTGCCGCCAGCTTCACCAGCTCCTGGTCCAGGAACGGCACCCGGGCCTCCAGCCCGAAGGCCATGGTCATGTTGTCCACCCGCTTCACCGGATCGTCCACCACCAGGGTGGTGACGTCGAAGCGCAGCACCTGGTCGATGAAGGTGTCGGCCCCGGGCCGGGTCAGGCGCTCGCGCACCAGGGCCGAGGTCCAGTCGGGACCGTGCCAGGCGGGCATGACCGTGCCCAGGAACTCGTCGTGGTCGCGATCGAAATAGTGCCGGCCGAAGCGCCGCGCCGGGTCCGGCTCGGTGTCGGCGTGCATGCGGGGATACCAGAAGTAGCCCGCGAACACCTCGTCGGCCCCCTGCCCGCTCTGCACCACCTTGACATGCTCCGAGACCCGCTCCGCCAGCAGGTAGAAGGCCACCGCGTCCTGCGCCACCATGGGCTCGGCCATGGCGTCCACCGCCTCCGGCAGCCGGGCCAGGACCTGGTCGTTGGGGATGTGGATGCGGTGATGGCGGGTGCGGTAGCGCGCCGCCACCTGGTCCGAGTACTCGAACTCCGAGCCCTTCTCGTCGCCGATGTCCTCGAAGCCGATGGAGAAGGTGAGCAGGTCCTCCACCCCGGCCTCCGCCAGCAGCGCCACCAGCAGGCTGGAATCCAGCCCACCCGAGAGCAGCACCCCCACCGGCACGTCGGCGATGTCCAGGCGGATGCGCACCGCCTCGCGCAGGGCGGCATGGACCCGCTCGGTCCACTCCGCCTCGGACACGGGCCCGGCGGGCCGCGTGGCCTCCAGGTCCCAGTAGCGCCCGTGGCGGGTGCGGCCGTCGGCCTCCACGCTCATCCACGTGCCCGGCGCCAGCTTGCGCAGGCCGGCCAGAATGGTGCGCGGGGCCGGGATCACCGCGTGCAGGGTGAGCTGGTGGTGCAGGCCCACCGGGTCGATGCGGGTGTCCACCCCGCCCGCGGCCAGCAGGGCCTGGCTGTTGGAGGCGAAGCGGAACCCGCCCCGGCCGCGGCTGTAGTACAGGGGCTTGATCCCCATGCGGTCGCGGGCCAGGAACAGGCGCCGGGCACGGGCATCCCACAGGGCGAAGGCGAACATGCCCCGCAGCCGCTGCAGGCAGCCCTCGCCCCAGCGGTGGTAGGCCTTGAGGATGACCTCGGTGTCGCCCTCGCTGAAGAAGGTGTAGCCGGCGGCCTGAAGCTCGCGCCTGAGTTCCGGGTAGTTGTAGATGGCACCGTTGAATACCAGGGTCAGCCCCAGCTCCGCGTCGTGCATGGGCTGGTTGGAGCGCTCCGAGAGATCGATCACCGCCAGGCGGCGGTGGCCGAGCTGGATCGCCTCCCCGGCCCAGCGCCCCTCGTGGTCCGGGCCGCGGCGGGCCAGGGCCGGCAGCATGCGATCCAGCACGCCCGGGTCGGGCGCGGCGCCGTCGAAACGAAGCTCACCGGCGATGCCGCACATTTACGCGGGGGGCTGGCTGCTGGGTGCTGGCGGCTGGGGATGGCCGCCGGGTGCCGGAGACCGGGGATGGCCCCAGCCGCCGCCGCCGGGGGTGGCGATGGTGAGGGTGTCGCCCGCCGCCACTTCCACCTGGACCTTGCCCGGCAGGGGCCGGCCGTTGAGGCGGTTGTCGCCGGCGGCACCCGGCCCGCCCCCGGCCAGGCCCCAGGGCCGGTGGCGGCGGCGCTCGGTGATGAGCGTCACCGTGGCCGGGGCCAGGAAGCGGAATTCGCGCACCAGGCCGTCGCCGCCGCGGCGTTGCCCGGCGCCGCCGGACCCGCGGCGCACGGCGTAGCGGGTCACCCGCAGCGGATAGCGCTCCTCCAGCACCTCGATGGGGGTGTTGAGGGTGTTGGTCATGTGGGTCTGCACCGCGGACAGGCCGCCGCCCCGCGGGCCCGCACCCATGCCGCCGCCCAAGGTCTCGTAGTAGTCCCAGGGCGCCCCCTGCCAGTCGCCGCCCATGGCCACGTTGTTCATGCTGCCGTGGGAGGCGGCGGGGATCTCCCCGGGCAGGGCCGTGGCCAGGGCGCCGGTGATCACGTCCACCACCCGGGTGCTGGTCTCCACGTTGCCTGCGGCCACCGCCGCCGGGCGGCGGGCGTTGAGCAGCGAACCCTCGGGGGCGGCGAGGGTCACGGGCCGGAAGGCCCCGGCGCAGGCCGGGATCCGGGGCGGCATGAGGCAGCGGAACACGTAGTACACCGCCGCCGCCGTGACCGGCAGGGGGCAGTTGACGTTGCCCGGGACCTGCGCCGCAGTGCCGGTGAAGTCGGCATGGACACGGCCCCCGGCCACGGCCAGCCGCACCCGGACGGGCAGGTCCCGGCAGCCGGTGCCGTCGTCGTCCATGACGTCGGCAAATTCGTAGTGCCCGTCGGGGATGCGCGACAGGGCCTCCAGGGCCAGGCGCTCGGCATAGTCGTTGAGGGCCGCCACCGCGGCGGTGAAGGATTCCGGGCCCATGCGCGCGATGAGCTCGCCCAGGCGCGCCGCCCCGGTGCGGTTGGCGCTGAGCTGGGCGGCGAAGTCGCCCCGGCCCTGGGCCGGGTTGCGGGTGGCTCCCACCAGCAGGTTCAGGACCGCCTCGTCCAGCCGGCCCCGGTCCACCAGCCGGGTGGGGGGGATCACCAGCCCTTCCTCGTCGAGACTGCGCGAGACGGGCATGGACCCGGGGCTGCGGGCGCCAATGTCGGCATGGTGCGCCCGGTTGGCGACGAACGCCAGCAGGCGGTCGCCGTGGAACACCGGCGCCACCACGGTGACATCGGGCAGGTGGGTGCCGCCCATGAAGGGATCGTTGAGAATGACCATGTCACCGGGATGCCAGTCCATGGCCGCCACCAGGTCGGCCATGGCAAAGGCCATGGATCCCAGGTGCACCGGGATGTGGGCGGCCTGCGCGCACAGGCCGCCGGCCGCATCGAACACGGCACAGGAGAAGTCCAGCCGATCGCGGATGTTGGGGGAGAAGGCGGTGCGCTGCAGGACCGCGCCCATCTCCTCGCACACGGCGCTGATGCGGCTGGAGAACAGACTGAGTTCGACGGGATCCACGCGGGTTCCGGTGAGTGCGTCCGCGCGATTGTATCACGCGGCCATTTGCCTGCAGGGAACAGGGGCATTGGCACGGCACGACTGCCGGGTGCCCTTATTCCGAGGAATGGAGTAAACTACCCGCCGGCTTTTTTCAGGCTCCAAATATCCACCCTGACGATACAAGAATCAATCTGGGGAGAAGAAACATGAACCCGCTGAAATCCATTACCGGCACCATCGTCTCCGGTATCATCCTGGCCATCATCATCGTCTTCCTGCTGCGTGGCGAGGGCGGCAGCAACCCCCTCGAGTGGACGGTCTGGTTCCACGTGGTGGTGGGCATCACCTGGATCGGCCTGCTCTACTACTTCAACTTCGTGCAGGTGCCGGCGGTGGCCAAGGCCCTGTCCGACGGCGACCCGGGCCCGGCGGCCATCAACAAGTACGTGGCCCCGCGTGCCCTGCTCTGGTTCCGGTGGGCGGCCGTGCTCACCTGGCTCTCGGGTGCCGCCGCGCTGGGCAAGATGGGGATCCTCAAGGATGCCTTCCTCCTGGACCCCTCGAACAACGTCAACGCCCCCATCATCGGCATGGGCGCCTGGCTGGGCACCATCATGCTGTTCAACGTGTGGGTGCTCATCTGGCCCAACCAGAAGAAGATCCTGGGCCTGGACGGCAAGGAGCACAGCGCCGAGGAGATCGCCAGGGCCAAGACCATCGCGCTCATGGCCTCGCGCACCAACACCCTGCTGTCCATTCCCATGCTCCTGGGCATGACCGCCTACGCCCACGGTCTGCCCTTCTGACTGCGGGCGGGGAACCCCACCCGTGGACATGGAAACCCGGCCCCAGGGCCGGGTTTTTTTCTTGCCCCGCACCCGGATCCGGGTTTGCCCGCGGGCCCCGTGCCGTCTAGAATTGGGCACTTCGGCAGCCGTGCGGCTGCCGTTTGTTTTTGGTCCCGGAAGCCCGGAGTCGAGGGAACACCATGGAGCCGCTCATGGCCACCTACAACCGACTGCCCGTGCAGTTCGTGCGCGGCGCGGGCGCCCGCCTGTGGGACGCGGACGGCCGGGAGTACCTGGACGCCCTGTCCGGCATCGCCGTCTGCGGCCTGGGCCATGCCCATCCCGCGGTGGCCGAGGCGGTGTGCGACCAGGCCCGGACCCTGGTCCACACCTCCAACCTGTACCGGATTCCCCTGCAGGAGGAGCTGGGGGCCCGGCTCACGGCCCTGGCCGGCATGGACAAGGTCTTCTTCGCCAACTCCGGGGCCGAGGCCAACGAGGCCGCCATCAAGATCGCCCGCCGCTACGGCCGCGAGCGGGGCATCGGCGTGCCCACCGTGGTGGTCATGGAAAACAGCTTCCACGGCCGCACCATGGCCACCCTCACCGCCACCGGCAACCGCAGGGTGCAGGCCGGTTTCGAACCCCTGGTGCAGGGCTTCGTCCGCGCCCCCTACGACGACCTGGAAGCGCTGGAGGCCATCGCCGCCAACGAGCCCAGCGTGGTGGCGGTGCTGGTGGAACCGGTCCAGGGCGAGGGCGGCATCCGCATCCCCGCGCCGGACTACCTGGCCGGTGTGCGCACCCTGTGCGACGAGCACGGCTGGCTCATGATGGCCGACGAGATCCAGACCGGGATGTGCCGCAGCGGCCGCTGGTTCGCCTGCCAGCACGCCGGCGTGCAGCCCGATGTCATGACCCTGGCCAAGGCCCTGGGCAACGGCTTCCCCGTCGGTGCCTGCCTGGCCCGGGGCGAGGCCGCCGCGGTGCTGGGCCCGGGCAGCCACGGCTCCACCTTCGGCGGCAACCCCCTGGCCAGCCGTGCGGCCCTGGCGGTGCTGGACACGCTGGAGCGGGAGCGGCTGGACCGGCGCGCGGCCGGGCTGGGCGCGCACATGCTGGAGACCTTCCGCCAGCGCCTGGGCGGCATGGACGGCGTGCGCGAGGTACGCGGGCTGGGCCTGTTGCTGGGCATCGAGCTGGACCGTCCCTGTGGCGAGCTGGTGGACCGGGCGCTGGAGCGCGGCCTGCTCATCAACGTCACCGCCGACCAGGTGATCCGCCTGCTCCCGCCGCTCATCCTCAGCGACGAAGAGGCCGGGACCATCGTGGACACGGTGTGCGAGCTGGTGACCGCGTTTCTCGGCCAGGGGGCCGCGGCCTGAGGAGCGGCCGGTGACCACGCGCCACTTCCTCACCCTGCTGGACCTGGCGCCGGAGGAACTCCGGCACATCGTCCGGCGCGCGGTGGAACTCAAGGCCATGCAGCGCCGGGGCGAGACCTACACCCCGCTGCCCAACAAGGTGCTGGGCATGGTGTTCGAGAAGTCCTCCACCCGCACCCGGGTCTCGTTCGAGACCGCCATGGTCCATTTCGGCGGCCATGCCATCTTCCTCTCGCCCCGCGACACCCAGCTCGGGCGCGGCGAGCCCATCGAGGACAGCGCCCGGGTGCTCTCGCGCATGGTGGACGTCATCATGATCCGCACGTTCGAGCACGAAAAGGTGGAGACCTTCGCCGCCCACTCGCGGGTGCCGGTGATCAACGGCCTCACCGACCTGTACCACCCGTGCCAGCTCCTGGCCGACGTGCAGACCTTCACCGAGCACCGCGGCGACATCGCCGGGCGCACCGTGTGCTACATCGGCGACGGCAACAACATGTGCCATTCCTATATCAACGCCGCGCGCCAGTTCGGGTTCCACCTGCGGGTGGCCACCCCGGAAGGGTACGAGCCGCGCGGCGACATTGCCGCCGCGGCGGGCGATGCGCTGACCCTCACCCACGATCCGCGCGAGGCCGCCGCCGGCGCCCACCTGGTGGTCACCGACGTCTGGGCCAGCATGGGCCAGGAGGAGGAGCAGGCCCGGCGCGTGCAGGACTTCACCGGTTTCCGCGTGACACCGGAGATCATGGCCCTGGCCGACGCCGATGCCCTGTTCATGCACTGCCTGCCCGCCCACCGCGGCGAGGAAGTGGACGCCGCCGTCATCGACGGGCCACAGAGCGTGGTCTGGGACGAGGCCGAGAACCGCCTCCACGCCCAGAAGGCCCTGCTGGAGTTCCTGCTGGTGCGGCAATGATCCGCCCCCGCCCCGGTGCCGCCTTCTTCATTGTGGCCTGCATGCTGCTGGCCGTGGCGGCGGCCGCCGGTCCGCTGGAGGACGGCGCGGCGGCCTACGAGGCCGGCGACTACGCCCGCGCCCGCACCCTGTGGGAACCGCTGGCCCGGCAGGGCGACGCCGATGCCCAGTTCAACCTGGCGCTCCTGTACATGAACGGCAAGGGGGTGGAGAAAAACGACCGCAAGGCCCTGCTGCTGTTCCTCGAGGCCGCGCGCCAGGGCCACGCCGAGGCCCAGTACAACGCCGGGCTGCTGTTCTATACCGGCCGCGGCATCGCCCGCTCCACCAAAGACGCCCTGCTGTGGTGGCGGCGCGCGGCGGACCAGGGCCTGGCCGCGGCCAAGTACAACCTGGGCATCATGTACGCCTACGGCGAGGGCGTGGGGGTGGACAACGAGCGCGCCATCGCCTTGTGGCGGGAAGCCGCCGGCGACGGCTATGCCGAGGCCATGAACGCCCTGGCCGTGGCCTACGAGAAAGGCTGGTTCGGCCTGCCGAAGGATCCGGCCAGGGCAAAGACCTGGCGCGAGAAGTACCGGCGCGCCCGCCCCGGACAGTAATGCAGAGGGCGGAGGCCAGAAGACAGAGGTCAGAACGGGTGCAGGAGCGGCCCGTTCAGAGGACGGAGGACAGAGGACGGAGGACAGAACGGGTGCAGGAGCGGCCCGTTCAGAGGACGGAGGACAGAGGACAGAGGTCAGAACGGGTGCAGGAGCGGCCCGTTCAGAGGACGGAGGACAGAAGACAGAGATCAGAACGGGTGCAGGAGCGGCCCCTGGCCGCGAACCCCCGGGTTACTCGTCGTTGCGGCGGCCGCGCGCGGCCTCGCGTGCCTCCTTCTCCACGTGCTCCAGGCTGGTGTGGCGCACGTCCTTGCCCTCCACCAGGTAGATGACGTACTCGCAGATGTTGCGCGCGCGGTCGCCGATGCGCTCCAGCGCCCGGGCCGACCACATGACGTCCACCACGTGGGGAATGGAGCGCGGATCCTCCATCATGTAGGTGATGAGCTCGCGCAGGATGCGTTCGTACTCCGAGTCGGCCTTGCGGTCCGACTTGGCCACCGCCACCGCCGCCCCCGTGTCCATGCGGGCGAAGGCGTCCAGCGCCCCGTGCAGCATGCGGATCACGTGTTCGCCCAGATGCGAGATGCCGCTGAGGATCTTGCGCGGGGCGTCGGCCTCGGCAAAGCGGATGGCCATGCGGCCGATGCGCTCGGCCTCGTCACCGATGCGCTCCAGGTCGGTGATGGTCTTGATCACGGCGATGACCAGACGCAGGTCCGAGGCCGCCGGCTGGCGCCGGGCCAGGATCTGCGTGCACTCCTCGTCGATGGCCACCTCCATGGCATTGACCTTGTAGTCGTTGGTGACCACCACCTGGGCCAGGGTGGTGTCGCAGTCCACCAGCGCCTGCAGGGCATCGGTAAGCTGCTGCTCCACCAGGCCGCCCATGGCGAGCACCCGGTTGCGGATGTCTTCCAGTTCTTCATTGAACTGGCGCGAGATGTGCTGGTCCAGATGCAGCTTGTCCATGTCGTCCCCTCCGGGCCGCCGGCTCAGCCGTAGCGGCCGGTGATGTAGTCCTCGGTCTTCTTCTGCCGGGGATTGGTGAACAGGGTATTGGTGTCCGCGTACTCGATCAACTCACCCATGTACATGAAGGCCGTGTAGTCCGACACCCGGGCGGCCTGCTGCATGTTGTGGGTGACGATGACGATGGTGTAGCGGTCCTTGAGCTCGTAGATGAGCTCCTCGATCTTGAGCGTGGAAATGGGATCCAGCGCCGAGGCCGGCTCGTCCAGCAGCAGCACCTCGGGCTCCACCGCGATGGCGCGGGCGATAACCAGCCGCTGCTGCTGGCCGCCGGACAGGCCCAGGGCGTTGTCCTCCAGCC
>JALUTW010000250.1 GCA_027021685.1 Chromatiales bacterium
TGGACGTGCGCAGCGACACGCCCCTGGTGGACGGGGCCAGAGAGCTGTTCAGGAAAGCGGCGGATGAGTCCGCCGATGCCGCGTTCCCGCCCCGGCGCATCATCAAGCGCCTGGGCGAAGGCGGGGAAGAAGGCGGCCTTCCCGTCTACGCCCTGGACCTGGGCCCGCGCTCGGCGCGGCGCATCGTGCACCTGGTGGCGCGGGACGAGATCCGGGCCAACTTCGGCCTCCAGTCCCTGCGCCCGGGGCCGGGGCAGCCGCCGCCGGCCAATGCCGAGGAGATCGTGGTGCCCGGGGTGCACGCCGATGTGGGCGGGGGCTATGGCGTGGAGCCGGTGGAAGAGACCGACCGGGTGGAGGAGCGCAGAATCAACTACCACCGGGCGGGGCCGGCCAGCGCCTGGCAGCCGGGCATGCTGCGGCGCAAGGAGGCGCTGCGGGAGGAGGCCCGGCGGCGGGGGCTCGTGCTGCAGTACGACCGCTCCGAGCGACTGGGCTCGGGCGAGGTCGTCGATTGTTACTGGCTGGTGAAAAAGCGCACCGTCCGGCCCGGGCTGTCCAATGTGTATCTGCATGTGATGTATTCTCATGCAGTCCGGGCTGATGTTCCCGTTGTCGACCCCAAAGTGTTCGAAGACAGAGCATCGAAGGAACCACAACGCTTTGCCATTGCACCGGAGCTGAAATCCCTGTTTCAACCAGACCTCATCACCCCCCGCGACGACGAGACCCTGCGCCGGGAGTACATCCACCAATCGCACGTGGACCGGGAGGACTCTACGCCCGAGCGGCGGTGGGTGGCGCACTACCCGGACCCCTCCGGCCGGCGTCGCGTGTTTTACAACGAGCCGGACAAGGCGGTGGTGCCCGGGAAGAAACAGAAGACGAAGTCGCAATGATATTCCGCTTGCCTTCTGCCTTGTTGTTGCTGCTGTTGTGGGGATGCGCCCGGGCGGGGGGGTATGAGCTGAATGTGACGTTCAGCAACCTGTCGGACTCGTACATTTATCCCTATCGGATTGGTATCAACGGTGTAGCGGGGGTGCCTGTCGAGCTGTTGCGATGCTCTGATGGCCGTGGTTCTGGGTCATCTGCATCGACGGAGACCAAGCTGCCGCCGAGTTATGTGGTGGTGGAGTGGGAGCATTTGTTGACACGCAAGTCGTACCGGGCACGAATTGAGCTTGATAATTCTGCGGGTGAGTGGTGGAGGATTCCGGTGTTTCGGAACCAGGCGACCCGCCGGCCACTGCTGGTGATTCAATGGCGTGGCGAGAGGAAGGTGGGGGCGATGCTGGTGGCGGATTTCCTGGATTTTTCCAAGGGCCGCCTCGAACTGGGCGAGGCCGAGGGGGTGGAGATCCCGCGGCCGAAGTGGGGGCCGAAGTTGTATCTGACATATGAGGATCTTCAGCAGAAACCCGGCGGCAGGTACTGGGCCGGAACAATATATCGATATGACCGAACCCAGGACGGAAGCCTGCCGCCGGATAAGCGGTTTGGTTGTCCCCGTTTGCCGGATGGGCGGGTGGATGTCACCAAGTTGCCACCTGAGAAGCTTCCCATCCTGATCGGAGAAAATGGCGAGCATATCCCGTGCAAGAAGTATTTCTGCGCTGACAAGCGCGAACTGATCAAAAAGATACGGGCTGACGGATGGCGAACATATCCGCCAGACAAGACTCCGCCGCCTGTGGTGTTTCTTGATGCCCCCAACCCCCGTCCAGCGTGGTGAGCCGATGTTCCGTGCCGATGGTTTTCCGCGACGACGAGACCCTGCGCCGGGAGTACATCCACCAGTCGCACGTGGACCGGGAGGACTCGACGCCCGGGCGGCGGTGGGTGGCGCACCGCCCGGACCCCTCCGGCCGGCGTCGCGTGTTTT
The DNA here is from genome assembly GCA_027021685.1 of Chromatiales bacterium. Classification (GTDB taxonomy): domain Bacteria; phylum Pseudomonadota; class Gammaproteobacteria; order CAMYNG01; family CAMYNG01; genus JALUTW01. The sequence goes on from JALUTW010000250.1 coordinate 1,886, forward strand.
ACAACGAGCCGGACAAGGCGGTGGTGCCGCGGAAGAAACAGAAGACGAAGTCGCAATGATGTTCCGCTTGCCTTCTGCCTTGTTGTTGCTGCTGTTGTGGGGATGCGCGTGGGCGGGGGGATACAGCGTCAATGTCACATACGCGAATCTGTCTGACTCTTATGTTTACCCTTACAGGGTACTCATCAATGGCAAATATGGTGCCCCGGTGGCGGAATTGCTGCGGTGTTCCAACAGTTTTGGCCTCGGGGGGCTGGTCGAAATGGTGGCGCAAAGGCCGCCGCGCTTCGTGACTGTGGAATGGGAGAATCTTTTGCATCGACGGGCCTATCGTGCACAAATCGACTTGAGTGATGTGGGTGTCGAATGGTGGAGGATCTCACCGTTTCGTGATCGGTCGGGCCGACATCTGAGCCGGCCACCGGTTCTGGTCATTGAATGGCGTGCGCGGAACAGGGTTGCGGCGATTCTGGCGGCTGACTCCATGGGCTACGACAAGGGCCGCCTCGAACTGGGCGAGGCCGAGGGGGTGGAGATTCCACAGCCAAAAGGGGGGGGCGAGGTTATACATGTCATATTCAGAATTCACTGGTAGCCCTGGGGCGGATTACTTGCCCGGGGAGGTGAACCGGTATCAGCGGATTTACGATGGCAGTTTAAGTCACGAGGAACGTTTTGGATGTCCGCGGCTGGAGGATGGGCGGGTGGATGAAAAGAAACTTCCGCCGGAAAAGCTGCCATTTATTACCGGGAGAGATGGTGAAAATATATTGTGTGACGAATATTTTTGTTCCGATAAGCAGGACCTGATCAAGGAACTGCGCAAGCTGGGGTGGAAACGTTATCCACCTGGTCAGACTCCGCCTCCCATCGAGTTTCGCGATGCCCCCAACCCCCGTCCAGCATGGTGAGCCGATGTTCCGTGCCGATGGTTTTCCGCGACGACGAGACCCTGCGCCGGGAGTACATCCACCAGTCGCACGTGGACCGGGAGGACTCTACGCCCGGGCGGCGGTGGGTGGCGCACATGCCGGACCCCTCCGGCCGGCGACGCGTGTTTTACAACGAGCCGGACCAGGCGGTGGCGCCGGTGGTAAAGACGAAGGCGGGGAACGGTGATACTGTCTGCGGTCTTGATCCTCGGTTCCACCGCCGCCCTGGCCCTGGGGGTCACGCGGGCCAACCTCATGCCGGTGCCCAAGGAGGGTGCCGAGCAGCCGCGCGGGCCCTGAGGCCGGACATGAAAAAGGCCCGCCTCGCGGCGGGCCGGGCTGCACCAGGTCCGTCTCGTGACGGCCTATTGTTGGAACTTGCGGACCTCGTCCAGCGGGTCGGCCTCGTCGGGCCGGGGCGGCACCAGGCGGCAGATGGTGCTGCGGCCCTCGCGGCAGGCGGGATCGGACAGGTCCTCCTCCACGCTGCGCAGGGTGGTCCAGGCCCAGACCGCGGCGATGGCCCAGAGACCGGCGCCGAGGCCCACGGTGGTCCAGCTTACGTGGGGGAGCTGGGCCGGGCCGCCCAGGAATCCGTAGACGATGCCGGTGATGCCGGCGATCCAGAACACGGCGATGGGGGCGGCGCAGCAGGAGGCGCAGCCCCAGCGGCAGACCGCCACCGGCGGCGTGAGAGCGATGAGCAGGTTGCGCAGGTTCATGCCGGCGGTTCCTCCCGTGTCCCGGCCGCCCCCTCCAATCGAGGGGGTATTGCAGAACCTAGCGCAAAAGGCGCCGGCGGGTCAAACCGGCCCGGTCCCGTCAGGCGGTGAGCGGCAGGCCGCGGGCGGCCCGGGCTTCGCGCTCCATGAGGAAGGTCACCACGTCTTCGAAGCGCCGCACCGGCACCCGGTGCACGCTGGCCCGCGGCCGCACCGCGGCCGCTTCCGGCGGTGGCGGCTCGATGGAGAGGATGGTGAAGCCGCCCGCCCCGGGGCTGAAGGCGGCCTGGCAGGCCAGCTCCTCCAGCGCACCCTGGGCCTCGCGCACGGCCATTTCCAGGGCCTTGTCGCGGCAGGGGCGGGGTCTGGAGCGGCGGTGGGAAGGCATGGGACGGTTCCCGGTCGTGGGTCTTGCCCCTAATTGCGGCCCGGGCGGGACTTCCTTGAGGGCGCGGCGGCCTTTATCCGGACCCGGCGGCGGCACCCTGGCGCAGCGCCGGAGGCAGGTGGGGGCGCAGGGCCTGGAGCAGGGCCTTGAAGATCTTGGGGTTGCCGGCCACGATGTGGCCCGTTTCCAGGTGGCGCGGGGCGCCGGTGAAGTCGCCCACCAGGCCGCCCGCCTCCTCGATGAGGAGCACGCCGGCGGCGATGTCCCAGAGGTTGAGGCCGATCTCCCAGAAGCCGTCGTGGCGGCCGGCGGCCACGTAGGCCAGGTCCAGGGAGGCGGCGCCCGCGCGGCGGATGCCGGCGGTGCGCGGAATGAGCACCCGCAGCATCTCCAGGTAGGGCTCCAGGTGGGTCATGTCGGCGTAGGGGAAGCCGGTGGCCAGCAGGGTGTCCTCCAGCCGGGTGCGCTGGCTGACCCGGATGCGGCGGCCGTTGAGCTGGGCCCCGGCGCCGCGGCTGGCGGTGAACAGCTCGTTGCGCACCGGATCGTAGATGACGCCGTGTTCCAGCCGGCCGCGGTGGCGCACGGCGATGGAGACCGCGAAGTGCGGCACCCCGTACAGGAAATTGGTGGTGCCGTCCAGGGGATCGATGATCCACTGGTAGTCGGCCGCGCCCGCGGTGGTGCCGCTTTCCTCGGCCAGCACCGCGTGATCGGGGTAGGCCTTGCGCAGGATGCGGATGGCGGCGTCCTCGGCCCGCCGGTCCACCTCGCTGACGAAGGAGTTGCGCGACTTGGTGGTCACCGCCAGGGTGTCCACCTGATCCACGGCGCGGGCGATGATGTCGCCGGCGGCGCGCGCCGCGCGCACGGCGATGTTGAGCATGGGATGCACGGTCGTTGGTCCTGTACGGTGTTGCGAGAATGAATCGGCGCCGGGCGGCGCGCGTATTCTACACAGGATGTTGAAAAAGGTCGTCCTGACCTTTTTCAACGCGCCGAACCCGGCACAGGTCCGGCTTCGGCTACGCCAAATCAAGCGCTTGCGCGCTTGATTTGCGGGCGGGGCGTCCCTGCCCCGCGTTAGCAGGCTGTCTCTCAACAGCCTGCTGCGGGAAGTGGCAACGGCCCGCCCCGGTCTTCCGGCGGCCGGGGCCGGCCATGGGATCCGAGGAGGTGGCATGAGCCAGGAGCAGGCACAGCTCGACCGCATCCGCGTGGTGCTGGTCCAGCCCAGCCATCCCGGCAACGTGGGTGCCGCGGCCCGGGCCATGAAGACCATGGGCCTGTCGCACCTGGTGCTGGTGGCGCCGGAGGGGGCGCCGCACCGGGCCCCGGAGGCGGTGGCCCGGGCCTCGGGGGCAGGCGACGTGCTGGCCGCGGCGCGGGTGACGGCGACGCTGGAGGAGGCCCTGGCCGGGGTGAGCCTGGCGGCGGGGGCCTCGGCGCGCCGGCGCACCATTCCCTGGCCCACCCTGACCGCGCGCGAGGCGGGGCCGCGGCTGGCGGCCCATGCCGCCGGCGGCGGCGAGGCGGCGGTGGTGTTCGGGCGCGAGACCTCGGGGCTCACCAATGCCGAGCTGGAGCGCTGTCACCTGCTCCTGGCCATTCCGGCCAACCCGGAATACAGCTCCCTCAACCTGGCCGCGGCGGTGCAGGTGGTGGCCTACGAGCTGCGCCTGGCGGTGCTGGCGGGGGAAGGGGGCCTGCCGCCGGCGGAGGCCACGGACCAGCCGCCGGCCACGGCCGAGGAGCTGGAAGGACTCTACGCCCACCTGGAACGGGCCCTGGTGGCACTGGACTTTCTCGATCCGGACAACCCCCGCCAGCTCATGCGCCGGCTGCGCCGCCTGTTCAACCGGGCGCACCCCGACCGCATGGAGGTCAACATCCTGCGCGGGATCCTCGGTGCGGCCGAGGCCGCCGCCCGCCGCGGGCGGGGCAATAGTTGACATCAGGGGTCGAGAATACTCTAATAGCGCGCCTTTCCCGGCGCCGCCGACAGGGCCGGAACGAGTCCAAAGCCGGTACTGAACAGCCGCATGTTTCAGCGTCTCAGAGAAGACATCCGCTGCGTCTTCGAACGCGACCCGGCGGCGCGCAATGCCTGGGAAGTGCTCACCTGCTACCCGGGCCTGCACGCGGTGCTGCTCCACCGCCTCAGCCACCGCCTGTGGCGCTGGCGCCTCAAGTGGCTGGCGCGGCTGCTGTCCCACCTGGGGCGCTGGCTCACGGGCATCGAGATCCATCCCGCGGCGGTCATCGGCCGCCGGTTCTTCATCGACCACGGCATGGGGGTGGTCATCGGCGAGACCGCCGAGATCGGCGACGACTGCACCCTGTACCACGGCGTCACCCTGGGCGGCACCACCTGGAACAAGGGCAAGCGCCACCCCACCCTGGGCAACGACGTGGTGGTGGGGGCCGGGGCCAAGGTCCTGGGCCCCATCACCGTGGGCGACGGGGCCCGGGTGGGGTCCAACGCGGTGGTCATGCGCGACGTGCCGCCGGGGGCCACCGCGGTGGGGATCCCGGCCCGCATCGTCACCCGCCAGCCGGATGCCGAGCAGCGGCGCGAGGCCTTCGCCGCCCGCATCGGCTTCGACGCCTACGGCACCCGCGCCGACATGCCCGACCCCGTGGCCAAGGCCATGCGGTCACTTTTTGACCATGTGCATGCCATGGACCGGCAGATGGAGGTGATCTTCTGTGCCCTCAAGCGCATGGGGGTGGAGCTCAAGGAGGTGACCCTGCCCCACCTGGAGGACGCCGGGGTCTGCGACGAGGACCGCGAGGCCGTGGAGCCCGATGCGGGAGAGGTCAAAAAGTAGCGTAAAAACAATAACTTGATATTAATTCGGGAATATTGTTGATTAAAATACTATGAAATGCTATCTTTGCCGCACCAAAGTAGTTGATTGAAACAGTCGGGTAAGTTAAATTAACGATATTCGCATGTAAGCGAATTCGAATAGATGCGGAAGGTGGCGTTATGAGGCTGACAACCAAGGGGCGGTACGCGGTGACCGCCATGCTGGACCTGGCCCTTCATTACGATGAAGGTCCCATCACCCTGGCCGATATCTCCCAGAGGCAGGGCATCTCCCTGTCCTACCTGGAGCAGCTCTTCTCCAAGCTGCGCAAGCGCGGGCTGGTGGAGAGCACCCGGGGGCCGGGCGGCGGCTACCGGTTGAGCCGGGAGGCCGATCGCATCGCGGTGGCCGAGGTCATCTCGGCGGTGGACGAGAAGGTGGACGCCACCCGCTGCGGCGGCCTGGCCAACTGCCAGGATGACCAGCAGTGCCTGACCCACGAGCTGTGGACGGATCTCAGCGACCAGATATATAACTTCCTGAACAGCATCAGCCTTGGCCAGCTGGTGGCCCGCAGGGGCGTTCAGGAGGTCGCACGCCGGCAGGACGGCCAGCCGGTGAGTGCCGGTCGCGGGCCGGTGGACGTGCCGGTGCCCAGCAAGGAAGCGGTGTGAGCGGGGCGGCCGCAGGCCGTCCCGGGATTCCATGCGAGTGTCCGGCGCAGGACGCCGTTGCGGAGACTGAAGCGGAATGAAGACTCCCATTTATCTCGACTATGCGGCCACGACCCCGGTGGATCCCCGGGTGGCGGAAGCCATGTGCGCGTGCCTGACCCTGGACGGCACCTTCGGCAACCCGGCGTCGCGCTCCCACGCCTTCGGCTGGAAGGCCGAGGAGGCGGTGGAGCAGGCCCGGGCCCAGGTCGCCGCGCTGGTCAACGCCGATCCCCGGGAGATCATCTGGACCTCCGGGGCCACCGAGTCGGACAACCTGGCCCTCAAGGGCGCGGCCCACTTCTACAAGAAGAAGGGCCGGCACATCGTGACCTGCAAGACCGAGCACAAGGCGGTGCTGGATTCCTGCCGCCAGCTGGAGCGCGAGGGCTACGAGGTCACCTACCTCGACCCCGAGCCCAACGGGCTCATCGACCTGGACAAGCTGCGCGCGGCCCTGCGCGAGGACACCATCCTGGTGTCCATCATGCACGTCAACAACGAGATCGGGGTGATCCAGGACATCGGCGCCATCGGCGAGATCACCCGCGAGCGCGGGATCATCTTCCACGTGGATGCGGCGCAGAGTGCGGGCAAGGTGCCCATCGACCTCCAGGGCGAGCATGCCAAGGTGGACCTCATGTCCTTCTCCGCGCACAAGGTCTACGGGCCCAAGGGCATCGGCGCCCTGTTCGTGCGGCGCAAGCCGCGGGTGCGCATCGAGGCCCAGATGCACGGCGGCGGCCACGAGCGCGGCCTGCGCTCCGGGACCCTGCCGGTGCACCAGATCGTGGGCATGGGCGAGGCCTTCCGCATCGCGCGCGAGGAGATGGCCGCGGAGAACGAGCGCATTCGCATGCTGCGCGACCGCCTCCTGGAGGGGATCAGGGACATCGAGGAGATCTACATCAACGGCGACCTGGAACAGCGGGTGCCGCACAACCTCAACGTCAGCTTCAACTTTGTCGAGGGCGAGTCGCTCATCATGGCGCTCAAGGACCTGGCGGTGTCGTCGGGGTCGGCCTGTACCTCGGCCAGCCTGGAGCCCTCCTACGTGCTGCGGGCCCTGGGCCGCAGCGACGAGCTGGCCCACAGCTCCATCCGCTTCACCCTGGGCCGGTTCACCACCGAGGAAGAGATCGATTACGCGATCAAGAAGATTCACGAGAACATCGGCAAGCTGCGCGAGCTGTCGCCGCTGTGGGAGATGTACAAGGAAGGCATCGATCTCGACAGTATCGAATGGGCGGCGCACTGAAGCGCGGTGAACGAAGCGGAAACCTGATAGAATAGTATTCCTGGAATACCGGAGGTAAGCAGCCATGGCGTACAGTGACAAGGTCATCGACCACTACGAGAATCCACGCAACGTCGGTACGCTGGACAAGGACGCCCCCGATGTGGGGACGGGCATGGTGGGCGCGCCGGCCTGCGGTGACGTCATGCGCCTCCAGATCAAGGTCAACGAGCAGGGCATCATCGAGGATGCCAAGTTCAAGACCTACGGCTGCGGCTCGGCCATCGCCTCGTCCTCGCTGCTCACCGAGTGGGTCAAGGGCAAGACGCTGGAGGAGGCGCGCCAGATCAAGAACAGCCAGATCGCCGAGGAGCTGGAGCTGCCGCCGGTGAAGATTCACTGCTCGGTCCTGGCCGAGGACGCCATCAAGGCGGCCATCGAGGATTACCAGCGCAAGCAGCAGGCGGTCGCCGGCGACCAGGCCAAGACGGCCTGAGGTGGAGTATCCGCTCGCGATGGCGATCACGCTGACGGAAACCGCCGCCGCCCGGGTCAAGGAGTTTCTCGCCAACCGGGGCAAGGGGATCGGCCTGCGCCTGGGGGTGCGTACCACCGGGTGCTCCGGCATGGCCTATGTGCTGGAGTTCGCCGACGAGGTGGAGCCCGAGGACAAGGTGTTCGAGTCCAACGGGGTCAAGGTGATCGTGGATCCCAAGAGCCTGCTCTACCTCGACGGGACCGAGCTGGATTACGGCAAGGAAGGTCTCAACGAAGGGTTCAAGTTCAACAACCCCAACGTCAAGGACACCTGCGGCTGCGGCGAGAGTTTCTCGGTCTGAGCGTGCGGCCCGCGTGGCTTGATTGAATGGGCGCCGCTCGCAACTACTTCGAACTCTTCGAGCTGCCGGTCCGCTTCGAACTGGACACCGCCGATCTCCAGCAGCGTTACCGCGCGCTGCAGCGGGCGGTGCACCCGGACCGCTATGCCAACGCCTCCGATCGCGAGCGCCGGCTGGCCATGGAGCAGACCGCCCTCATCAACGCCGCCTACCAGACCCTGAAGTCGCCCCTGGCGCGGGCCCGCTACCTGCTGGAGCTGGAGGGCGTGCGCTTCGACGACGAGCGCGACACGCACCTGGATCCCGCCTTCCTCATGGAGCAGATGGAGCTGCGCGAGGCCCTGGCCGCGGCCCGCGATGCGGCGGACCCGCTGGCCGAGGTCCTGCGCCTGGGCGAGGACATTGAACGGCGCCGCCGCGCCCTCATTGAGGAACTGGGCCGCCTGCTCGCCGCCGGCGACCATGACGCCGCCCGCGGCATGGTGCACAAGCTCCAGTTCCTGGAGCGCCTGCGCGAGGAGGCGGAGCAACTGGAAGAGGAACTCTCGTTTTAACCATGGCCCTGTTGCAGATCAGCGAACCCGGCAAGTCCACCGCGCCCCACCAGCGCCGGCTGGCGGCCGGCATCGACCTGGGCACGACCAACTCGCTGGTGGCCAGCGTGCGCAGTGGCAAGGCCGAGACCCTGCCCGATGCCGGTGGGCGCCACCTGCTGCCCTCGGTGGTGCGCTACCGGGCCGGCGGCCCGCCCGAGGTGGGCGAGGCCGCGCTGGCGGCCGCGACCGAAGATCCCCACAACACCGTCGTCTCGGTCAAGCGCTTCATGGGCCGCGGCCTGGAGGACATCCGTGCCCAGCACGGCGATCGCCTGCACTACGCGTTCGAGGAGGGCGAGGGCGGTGTGCCCCGCATCCGCACCGATGCCGGGCTGGTGAGCCCGGTCGAAGTCTCGGCCGAGATCCTGCGCGTGCTGCGGGAGCGGGCCGA
>JALUTW010000251.1 GCA_027021685.1 Chromatiales bacterium
GCCAGGGCCCGCTGGATCTGCACCAGCTCGGTGATGTTGTCCAGGTTGACGATGCCCACCAGCCGGCCGCCCTCCAGCACCGCCACCAGGCGGCAGTCGCATTCCTCCAGCCGTTCCATGATCCGGTCCAGGGGCTCGTCCGGGGCCGCGGTGGGCACCCGGGTCTCCATCACCTCGCCCACGGGCGCGGCCGGCCCCGCGTCGCGCAGGGCGGCGAGCAGGCGGTTGAGGGTGAGCACGCCCACCAGGCGCCCGCCCTCCAGCACCGGGAACTCCTTCTGCGAGCCGGCCAGCACCTGGTCCACCACCGTCGCCAGCGGCTGCCCCGGCGACAGGACGTGGAACTCGGTGAGCATGGCGCGCCGCGCGGGCAGGCGGCCGAAGGTGTTGTGGAAGGTGGCGGCATCGGCCTCCATGGCGGCGCCGAACCAGACGAACACCGCGATGAACACCAGCCACGGGTTGTACAGCAGGCCCAGCAACCCCAGGGCCAGGGCCAGGCCCTGGCCCACGCTGGCGGCGCTGCGGGTGGCGCTGGCGTAGTCCATGCGCATGGCCAGCCACGCCCGCAGCACGCGGCCGCCGTCCATGGGAAAGGCGGGCAGCAGGTTGAACAGGGCCAGGAACAGGTTGACCACCAGCAGCTGGGCCAGGAAGCCGCCCTCGGCGTGCGTGGGATCCCCCAGGGCCTGGCCGTGCCCGCTGGCCGCCAGCACCAGCCACAGCACCCCGGCGATGGCGATGTTCACCGCCGGGCCCGCCAGGGCCACCAGGATCTCCTGGCGCGGCTCCCGCGGCATGCGCTCCAGCGAGGCCACGCCGCCGATGGGCAGCAGGGTGATGCGGCGGGTGGAGATGCCGAAACGGCGGGCGGTGAGGGCGTGGCCCAGCTCGTGCAGCACCACGCAGGCGAACAGGGCCAGGATGAAGGCGGTGCCCACCAGTACGCCGGCCACGGTGCCGGTGGCCGTCCAGTAGATCCAGGCGAACCACGCCAGCAGCAGAAAGAACGTGGCGTGGACGAAGATGTCGATGCCCGCGACGCGGGCGATGCGGAAAGACCATTTCACGGCCGGGGCCCCGGTTCCCCTCCCATGCCGGCACAGGATCTCATGCCGGGCGCCGCCACACCAGGGTGCGGTTGTCGGCGGGCATGGGGTGGTCCGCGGCCAGCGCCAGGCCGGCGCTGCGGGCCAAGGCGTCGAGGGCCTCGAAGTCGCGCACGCCGCTGGCCGGGTCGCGCTGGCGCAGCCAGGCGTCGAAGCGCTCGTTGGAGGGCGCGGTGTAGCGCCCGCCGTAGTTGAACGGACCGTACAGGCAGAACACCCCGCCCGGGTTCAGGATGCGGCCGATGCCGGCGAACATGGCCTCCACCTGCGGCCAGGCCATGATGTGCGCGGTGTTGGCGGAGAACACGGCGTCGGCCGCCGCCAGCGGCCACGGATCATGGGTCACGTCCAGGGCCAGGGGGCCGTGCAGGTTGGGCAGTCCGGCTTCCTCGATCCAGGCCGCCAGGCCCGGGAGCTGCTCCGCCACGTCGCTGGCATGCCACTGCAGGCCGGGAAACCGGGCGGCGAAGAACACCGCGTGCTGGCCGGTGCCGGCACCGATCTCCAGCAGGACACCCTTCTCCGGCAGGTGCCGGCGCAGCACCGCGAGAATGGGATGCTTGTTCTGCTCGCAGGCCTCGGCAAAGGGTTTCACGGGACAGGCTCCAGTGGCGGAGCACCATGATACCTCAGCCGCCGGCACCGGCGGCGGCCAGCGCCTGCTCCAGCTCGTGCTTGCGCACCAGGTAGTCCACGGTCTGCAACGGGCGGTCGCCGCCGCCCAGGGCCAGGTCGCCGATGAACCAGGACGTCCCGCGGGCCTCGCGCGGGAGCCGGCGGGCCACGGCCGCCAGGGGATCGCCGCCGTCGAGGCTGGAGAACTCGTGCTCGCCCCACACCACGGTCATGCCGCCCGCCCCGTCGTCCAGCACCTGGAGGGACGCCGCCGGCGCCGGGACCGGGGGCGGGACCTCGGGCACCGGCTGCCAGTCGCCGTCGCCGGCGCGCTCCAGCCGGTGGAGCTCCACCTCGCGCACGTCCTGCTCCCGGCCCTGCTGCTCGGCCGTGTAGCGCATGCGCTGATGCACGTTGCCGATGAACTGCAGGTACTGCCCCGCCAGCCGCAGCGGCTCGATGCCCTCGTGGCAGCGGTGAAACAGGGCACCGTGCTCGTCCAGCACGTACCAGTCCACGCCGTGCTGTTGCGGAAGGTAGAAACACTGCACCCGCCCGGGCCGGTTGTGGCGGTAGAGCGCGGGCAGCACCTCGCCGG
>JALUTW010000252.1 GCA_027021685.1 Chromatiales bacterium
CCGATGCCGGCGGGCCGTACAGTGCCGACGTAGGCATCGCCATCCTGTTCGATGGCTCCGCCTCCATGGATCCCGACGGCACCATCGTGAGTTACACCTGGGACTTCGGTGACGGGGTCACGGGCAGCGGGCAGCAGGCGCTCCATGCCTACGGCGCGCCGGGGACCTACACCGTGACCCTGACGGTGACGGACAACGACGGTCTCAGCGACACCGCCACTGCCACCGCCACCATCATCGATCCCACGCCACCGCCGCCTCCGCCGCCGGCACCGGTGCCGCCGGTGGCCAATGCCGGCGGGCCCTACAGCGGGATCACGGGCATGGCGGTCCAGATGGACGGCTCGGGGTCGTCCGATCCCGACGGCACCATCGTGAGTTATGCCTGGGACTTCGGGGACGGCACCACCGGAACCGGGGTAACCCCCACCCATGCCTATGCCATGGCCGGGACCTACACCGTGACCCTGACGGTGACCGACAACGACGGTCTCACCGCCAGCGCCACCACCACCGCCACCATCACCGACCCGCCCCCGCCGCCGGCACCACCGGTGGCCGATGCCGGCGGGCCCTACAGCGGGACCACGGGCATGGCGGTCCAGATGGACGGCTCGGGGTCGTCCGATCCCGACGGCACCATCGTGAGTTATGCCTGGGACTTCGGGGACGGCACCACCGGGACCGGGGTAACCCCCACCCATGCCTACGCCATGGCCGGGACCTACACCGTGACCCTGACGGTGACCGACAACGACGGCCTCACTGCCAGTGCCACCACCACGGCCACCATCACCGACCCGCCCCCGCCGCCGGGTGACACGCCCCCGGGTGGCGGCATGCCGCCGGATGACATGCCCCCGGTGGACGAAGACGGCGCACGCCTCTACGCTCGTTACTGCGCGGCCTGCCACGGCGGCAACGGGCTGGGCGGCAGCAGCGGCGAGTCCGTCATCGGCGCCAGCCCGGCCGACATCATGGAGGCCATCCAGGAGAACGAGGGCGGCATGGGCGCCCTCGCCGGTCTCACCCCGGAGCAGATCGCGGCCATCTCGCGCTGGCTCAACCGGGGCATTCCGGACAAGGAGGAGAAGAAGCTGCGCAAGAAGGGCAAGAAGAAGTACAAGAAATACTGCGCCGCCTGCCATGGCAAGAAGGGCACCGGTGGTGATTCTGCCGGCAGCATCGTGGGCGAAAGCCGCGAGGACATTCTCCGTGCCATCGAGGAGATCCCGGAGATGCAGTTCCTGCGCGACCTGGTGGGAGACCATGACGCCGCGGCCATTGCCGAGTTCCTCGATTACCGGGCCGAAAAGCGGCGCAGAAAGCACAGGCATGACGACGACGAGGACAACGACAAAAAGGATGACGATGGCGACCGGGAGTAACCCCAGGGAACAACGCCGCACTGAAAGGGGCCCTGCCGGGCCCCTTTTTTATGGTCCGGTCATCCCGGCGGCACAGGCAGGGGCACGCCGGCCTGCCGGAGCAGGCCCAGTTCGTAGTGGATCAGGGCCACGTAACCCAGCAACACCGCCGCCACGAGATGGTAGGCGGTGAGCCGGCCCGCCACGGGGAACCGCCGGTGTATCAGGAGCAGGACCACGCAGCCGGCGGTGAGCAGGAACTTGGCTGCAAAGAAGACCTCGAAGCCGGCATCCAGCAGCCAGGCCATCAGCGGGTTGAGTTCACGCCCGCCCCGGCTGACGAGCAGCCCGGTGAGAAAGGCGTCCACCACCGACAGCAGCACGATGCCCAGTGCCGCGACCAGGGACCACGGACCGTGCCAGTCCACGTAGGTGGCACCCGCCTCGCGGCGACGATCGCCGCGCCGGCGGGAGCGGACCAGTGACAGCAGCGCGGATCGCAGGCCGGGCCGGCGGCGTTCGCCCCGCCGCCGGCCACGCGACTCCGGTGGCAGGTCGTCGGTCATGGATTCCGGAGTCAGAGGCGGGCCGTGATGATGTCCGCGATTTCCTCGTCGGACAGCTCTACGGGGTTGGTCTTCATGCTGTTGCCGCGGGAGTCGGCCACGATGCGGGGAACGTCGGCCTCCGTAATGCCATAACGGCCCAGGCGCGGCATGTCCATGTGATCGGCCCAGGCGGCCAGGTGGTCCACCAGTGCGGCGAGGGCCTCGTCGCGGTCCAGCTCCCGCCGGCCGGTGAGGATCCGGCCAGCCTCGGCATAGCGCGCCAGGGCGGGGGCATCGGGCATGCGTTCCCGCAGGGCGGCGATGTTGAACCGGGTGGCCTCGGCCACCAGGGTGCCGCAGGCCACACCGTGGGGCACGGGAAAGAACGCCCCCAGCGGCGA
>JALUTW010000253.1 GCA_027021685.1 Chromatiales bacterium
GGGCACTCAGGCTCTATGCGCCTTCTCCGTGGCAGTGGAGTCAAAAGATCATCCGTTGGTGGAAGGGATCGGGCGGCCCGTCTTCGTATGAAATTGCACATGTAGTCACCGGGCTCTCACACGAGGGCAGGCATGTGTTGTACTGGGGTTACCTGGAAGAGGTCTATCTCAACCGGGATGGCACGCCTGCATATCTGATTCTTGCCCTGCCGCACCGGTATTACATGGTTTTGGAGCGGGAGGTGCCCGCCATTTCACAGACCAGGGCATCGGTGACCAACCTTGGCTTACCCAAAGCCGTGTCCTATCTGTACATTCCCGGTTCCGAGATCCGCAATGTCCTGTTTGACAAGGTCGTCGTCGAAAATCCCCGCGAGTTTGAGCATGCCCTGGACGAGGCGCTGTCCGGTCAAAAGGAAGACAAGTCAGGCGGGGTGTCGTCGGCGGATTAGACTCATCCCGGGATTCCACGCACGCAGTGTTGTGAGTCAGCGGCTGCGTTGACAAGGCACAGCATTCGGCGCCATCTCATGGTACGGGCCGGCAGCCCAATGCCTGGCACGGAAATGGGGATATCAATCCGGGTCTAGCCCTTTCGCTCGTAGTCGATGTGCTCGGGTGCCACGGCGCCGCCCGAGATGATGAAGGTCATGGCCTCGTCGAAGGTCCAGTCGGTGGAGACTAGCCGTTCCACCGGCACGATCTCCAGGTAGCCCGAGGTGGGGTTGGGCGTGGTGGGCACGTACACCGCGGCCAGCTCCTGGCCGGTGGTGCGATCGCGCAGGATGCGGGTGACGAAGCCCACGGTCTTGAGCTCGGGCGAGGGGAAGTCGATGAGCACCACGCGCTGGACGCCGTCGGGCTTCTGCTGCAGGGCGCCGATGAGCTTCTTCACCCCCCCGTAGATGGTCTGGACCATGGGGATGGTGTGCAGCAGCCGTTCCACCAGTCCCAGCATGCGCCGGCCCACCACCCGGCTGGTGGCCCAGCCCAGCAGGTAGAGGGCCACCAGGGTCACCAGCACGGCGAGAACGGTCTGGAACCAGGGCGCCACCATCCACCGCGCCAGGTCGGGGTAGTTGGCCTCCAGCGCGCGGGCCAGTGCCCGCACCCACGGCATGCCCAGGCGCGAGAGCTGGCGCAAGATGAACTCGAACACGATCCAGGTGACCCACAGGGGGATCAGGGTCAGCACGCCGGCCAGCAGGTAGCGCTGGGCACGGCCGGCGAAGGACGGGCGGGTGGCGGTCATCTCGGGCCTCCGGTACGGGCCTCCATTGTGTCACGAGAGCCGCGGCGGGTCATTCCGCCAGCAGGGCCTCGATGGCGGCCACCACGTCCTCGCGCTCCCAGTCGATGGCCCCGAACAGGCCGTAGCGCAGCCGGCCCCGCTTGTCGACGACGTAGCTGGTGGGGAAGGCGAAGACCTTCCACCGGCGCAGGGCCTGGCCGTCGCGGTCCATCAGGACGGTGAAGTCCACCCGGACCTTGTCCTTCAGGAAGCGGCGGATGGTGTTCTCGTCCTCGGCCATGTTCACCGCCAGGATGGTGAACGGCCTCTCCGCCAGGCGCCGGCGCAGCCGTTCCATGGACGGCATCTCGTGCACGCAGGGCGGGCACCACGAGGCCCAGAAGTTCACCAGCACCACCCGGCCCCTGAGCGAGGCCAGGTCCACCTCGCCGCCGCCCAGGCGCGGCAGGCGCAGTGCCGGCGGGGCGCCCGCCGCGAGGCTGCGCAGGCGGGCCTCCTTCTTGAGGCGGCCGCTGCGCCCGGGCCCGGCGAGGGGCGCGGCGGCATGGGGGCCGGGGTGCACGGACAGGAGCCGCACCGCGTGGAGCAGCACCCGGGGCAGGCCCACCGCGGTGGCGGTCTCCATGGCGGTGGCATCGGGCCGGAAGTGGAAGCGGTCGCGCACGTCGGGCATGAGGCGCACGTACACCGGGGCCCCGCCACGGCCCAGCCTCTCGACCAGGGTGTCCAGGCGCCAGCGCCACGGCGACAGGGCCGGCTGCAGCACGAACACCGGCAGCGAGGTGGCGCTGGCGATGGGCAGGTACTCGGCCTCCCGGCTGGGCTCCGGCGTCTCCACGTAGAGATTGGGATGGAGCAGGACGGCCCCGGCCAGGGCGGACTGGCGGGGGTGCGCCGCCTGCCACGTCCGGGCCCCGCGCAGGGCCACGATGGCGCCACGGCCCGAGGCCACCAGGTACAGCTTGCGCCCCGGCCGCCGGCGCACCACGGCCTCGATGAGCCGGGCCACCTGCTGCGGCGGAACGGCGTCCAGGCTGCTGGCCTGGACGGGCAGGAA
>JALUTW010000254.1 GCA_027021685.1 Chromatiales bacterium
CTGTCCCACCCGGGCGTGCTCGCCCGGCTGGATGTGGCGCTTGACCACGATGCCGGTGTAGGGTGCCCGCACCACGGTGTTGTCCAGCGCCTCCCTGGCCCGCTCCAGCTCGGCCTTGGCCGCCTTGAGTGCGGCCTCGGCGCGGTCGTAGGCGGCGCGCGCCACCAGCTTCTTTTCGTAGACCTCCTTGACCCGCTGGAACTCGGCCCTGGCCTCCTCGTAGCGGGCCAGGGCCGCCTTGTAGGCCGCGCGCTGCTCGGTGTCGCGGAAACGCAGCAGCACCGCACCCTTCTCCACGTAGTCGTCCACGTCCACCTTGACCTCGACCACCCGGCCGGAGACCTGGGCCGACACGGTGGCCTGGTGCTCGGCCTCGATGATGCCGTCGAACACCCGCTCCTCGGGCACGGCTGTGGCCTCGGCCACCGCGGTGGCGAAAGGCAGCTCGGCCGCTGCGGGCAGCGCGGTAGGCAGGCAAAGGAAGGGAATGAGCAAGTATCGCAGGCGCATGGACGATCCCCTGTGGCTGCTGGCACGACGGGACGCGGGCCTCCCGCCCGCGGGGCACGGGGATCCTACAGCATCGGAACGGGGGTGCAAGGGCCGGGCGCCGGGCCCGCGACCGGGTCCCGGTTCATCGCCGGCCCGGACGTTCAGCGTCCGAAGCCGGCGAGCAGCGCCTGCAGTTCGCCGTTGAGGCGCTCCAGCTCGGCGGCCGCCGCCACCGTCTGGCGCACGCCATCGGCGGCCTGGCCCGAGACCTCGGAGATACTGGTGATGCTGGTGCTGATGGCCTCGGTGACCTGGCTCTGCTCGGACGCGGCTGCGGCGATCTGGCTCACCTGCTGGTGGATGGTGCTCACGGCGCCGGAGATTCCGGCCAGGGCCTCGGCGGTCTTTTCCGCCTGCTCCACGCCGGCCCGCGCCTGCTCGCCGCCTCCGGCCATGACCTCCACCGCCCGCCGCGTGCCCTGCTGCAGGCGCTCGATCATGGTGCCGATCTCCTCGGTGGAGGCCTGGGTCCGGTTGGCCAGGGTGCGCACCTCGTCGGCCACCACGGCGAAGCCGCGGCCCTGCTCGCCGGCCCGCGCCGCCTCGATGGCGGCGTTGAGGGCCAGCAGGTTGGTCTGCTCGGCGATGCCGTTGATGACCTCCAGCACGCGGCCGATGTTCTCGCCTTCGGCTTCCAGCTCGGAGATGACCCGGGTGACGTCATCCACCGCCCCGGCGAGGCTGTCGATGGTGCACATGGCTTCCACCGTCACCAGCTTGGCGTCGTTGCCCTGGGCATCGGCCTCGCGGGTGGCGGCCTCGGCCTGCTCGGCGTTGCGCGCCACCTCCTGGGCGGTGGCGGCCAGCTCGTTGACCGCGGCGACCACCTGATCCACCTCGGCCTGCTGGCGCTGGGCCCCGTTCTCGACCCCGGCCGCCACTTCCTGCAGCCGCTCCACCACCGCGGCCACCTCTGCCGCCACCGCACCCACCGCCTCCACCATGCGCTGGAGGCTGTCGGCGGCGGCGTCGATGCCCCGCGCCACCGCCCCCAGCGCATCGCTGCTGTCGAGCCCGCAGCGCTGGTCCAAGCGGCCCCGGGCCAGGGCGTCCGCCACCCTGGCCATGGCCCCCAGGCGCCGCCCCAGCAGGCGCCGGAAGAGGAGGAAATTGCCCCAGCCCACCAGCAGGCCGAAGGCGAAGCACAGCGCCGCGAAAGCGGCGAAGTGGTCACCCGGCCAGCCGCCCAGCCCCTTGACCAGCCATGGGAAGACCAGCCCCGCGACCCCGCCCAGCGCCAGCACCGCCAGCAGCAGCCGGTGCAGGACCGAGGCCGGTCTCTTTTTCTGCCGTGCCATGTCGCGCGCCCCCGTTTCACGAGGTTCCACCCTGACTTATCGTCACCGCCGGCCGCCGGCTTGAGGCCCGGGCGCCTGCACGGTCCCGGTGGAACCCGGTACAATTGCGACCCTGTCCACACCACAGCGAAACCGGCGAACGACCCGTGGCGCAGTACATCTTCACCATGAACCGGGTGACCAAGGTGGTGCCGCCCAAGCGCGTCATCCTCAAGGACATCTCCCTGTCCTTCTTTCCCGGGGCCAAGATCGGCGTGCTGGGCCTCAACGGCGCCGGCAAGTCCACCCTGCTGCGCATCATGGCCGGGGTGGACACCGAGTACGAGGGCGAGGCCCGGCCCCAGCCCGGCATTCGCATCGGCTACCTGCCCCAGGAACCGCAGCTGGATCCGGCCAAGGACGTGCGCGGCAACGTGGAGGACGGCGTGGCCGAGATCAAGCAGGCTCTGGCCCGCCTGGAGGAGATCTACGCCGCCTACGCCGAGCCCGATGCCGACTTCGACGCCCTGGCCGCCGAGCAGGCGGAGCTGGAAAACCTGGTCCAGGCCGCCGACGGCCACAACCTGGACCGGACCCTGGAGATCGCGGCCGAGGCCCTGCGGCTGCCGCCCTGGGACGCCGACGTCACCAGGCTGTCCGGCGGCGAGCGCCGGCGGGTGGCCCTGTGCCGGCTGCTGCTGTCCCGGCCCGACATGCTCCTGCTGGACGAACCCACCAACCACCTGGATGCCGAATCGGTGGCCTGGCTGGAGCGCTTCCTGCACGAGTACCCGGGCACGGTGGTGGCGGTGACCCACGACCGCTACTTCCTGGACAACGTGGCCGGCTGGATCCTGGAGCTGGACCGCGGCGAAGGCATCCCCTGGGAGGGCAACTACTCGTCCTGGCTGGAACAGAAGGAGAAGCGCCTGGAGATGGAACAGAAACAGGAACAGGCGCGCCTCAAGGCCATGAAGGCGGAGCTGGAATGGGTCCGTTCCAACCCCAGGGGCCGCCACGCCAAGAGCAAGGCCCGCCTGGCCCGGTTCGAGGAGCTGGCCTCCAAGAGCTACCAGAAGCGCAACGAAACCAACGAGATCTTCATTCCGCCCGGCCCCCGCCTGGGCGAGCTGGTGATCGAGGCCCGGGGCCTGCGCAAGGGCTTCGGCGACCGCCTGCTCATCGACGGGCTCTCCTTCAACCTGCCCCGGGGCGGGATCGTCGGTGTCATCGGCCCCAACGGCGCGGGCAAGACCACGCTGTTCCGCATGATCACCGGCCAGGAGCAGCCCGACGGCGGCGAGCTGCGCATCGGCGACACCGTGAAGCTGGCCTACGTGGACCAGAGTCGCGACAGCCTGGATCCCGACAAGACGGTGTGGGAGGAGATCTCGGACGGCCACGACATCATCGAGGTGGGCGAATTCCAGATCAACTCGCGGGCCTACGTCTCCCGCTTCAACTTCCGCGGTGCCGACCAGCAAAAGCGGGTGGGCGATCTGTCCGGCGGCGAGCGCAACCGCGTCCACCTGGCCAAGCTGTTGCGCTCCGGGGGCAACGTGCTGCTGCTGGACGAGCCCACCAACGACCTGGACGTGGAGACGTTGCGCGCGCTGGAGGAGGCGCTGCTGGAATTCCCGGGCTGCGCGGTGGTCATCTCCCACGACCGCTGGTTCCTGGACCGCATCGCCACCCACATCCTCGCCTTCGAGGGCGACAGCCACGTGGAATGGTTCGAGGGCAACTACGCCGACTACGAGGCCGACCGCGCCCGGCGCCTGGGCGAGGACGCCGCCCAGCCCCACCGCATCCGCTACAAGCGCCTGAGCGCCTGACGGCGGGCCGGGCACGCGGCGGCACGCGGCGCGCGGTGGTGCAACGGTCAGAAGGATGTGGAGCCCGGGCGTTGCGCCCGGCCTTGTCCCCGTGCAGCGCGGGCGTCCCGCATCAGCAATGCGGCAGCGCGTCCCGGCGTCTCACTGCAGCTCCCGGAACTCGCTGCCGCCATCCAGGAAATAGAGTTCGTCCTCGCCGTATTCCTGCAGGACCTCCGACCACTCCAGCGGCTGCTCGGTGGGATGGAGTTCGAGGAAGTACCAGGTCTCCATGTCGAATTCCTCGATCTCGCCGTCGGCATATTGCACCTCGACGGAGTCCGCGTCGGCATCGAGCACCTGGAACACCCGACGCTCCAGATCCTGGTACCACTGCCCAACCACCGGTTCGAATGGTGTCGACATTGGGATCACCTCCCTCGCACTTGGCAGAACACGACGACGGGTTGCGATGCCGGGCCGAAATGCCGGACGACTCAGCCGGTGCATGTCTAACCATAGCACCGGATGTTGCAAAGAAAAGGCAGCAAAATGGCTGGAAATACAGGGGACTTGTTGAGAAATCACCTGAAGCCGCAGCTCCAAGTGCTTCATCGCAGGCGGGATCGCACCCGCCGGCGGCCGCCGGCGGGTGCCAAGGTTTTTTCCGCGGTCAGGGCGCGGGCGGAGCCTGCGGCGCCGGTTCCGCGGCTGCGGCCCCGGAGGCCTCCGCAGGCCCGGCGGGGGCCGGTGCCGGTGCGGCCGGCGACGGCTGCACCTGGATGACGTCCTCGGCGATCACCTCGCCGGCGCCGTTGAGCACCGAGACCCTCCACTCCCCGGTCCAGGACGGATCCAGGTTCTTCGAAGACCACACCCGCCAGCGCGGGCCACGCACGTCGAAGGTCACCTCGGCCATCACCTTGCCGTCGTGCTCCCAGCGGTGAGTCGCGGTCTGGCCCGACATGTCGCGCAGCTCCGTGAAATAGAACACCTTGCCGGTCCGGGGATCGACCACGTCCAGCCGGTCCACCGGCTCGCGCTCGGACACCCCGCTGGTGAACACCGAGCGGGTCACGCTGCCGCGCGAAAAGCCGGCCTGCTCTTCCAGCGGCTCGGCCGCCGCCTGGGCCTCGGGCGCCGTCCCGGCTTCCGGCGCGCCGGGTGCGGGGGCTTCCGCGGCGGCCCCGGCGGCAGTCCCGGTCCCGGCACCGGCCCACAGGGGCACGGCGGCCAGGAGCACGCAGGTCATGATTCTGTTCATGGCATTGCCCTCCTTCAGGCTGAATCGTCGTGGGACATCCGTCTCCTCCCGTGCGGGCCTGCAATCTGACCGCAGGCCCGGCCCGGGGACCATGACCGCCGTCACACTTTGCCGCCGGGCCCGGGCCCGGATGCTACAATCGCCGCGCCATGGGCCGCGACCACAAAGATCCCGGCATCACCGGCGTGCTGCTGGCCAACCTGGGCACGCCCGAGGCCCCCACCCCGGCGGCGCTGCGCCGTTACCTGGCCCAGTTCCTGTCCGATCCCCGGGTGGTGGATCTGCCCCGGTGGCTGTGGCAGCCGGTGCTCCACGGAGTGATCCTGCGCCTGCGCCCGCGCCGTGCCGCGCGGGCCTACCGCAAGGTGTGGACGGAGGCGGGCTCGCCGCTGCTGGCCATCGGCCGGCGCCAGGAGGCGGGCCTGCGCGCCCTGCTGGCACGGCGCGCGCCCGGCGCGGCCGCCGTGGTACTGGGCATGCGCTACGGCGAGCCCGCCCTGGGCACGGCGCTGGAAGCGCTGCGCCGGCAGGGACTGGAACGGCTGCTGGTGCTGCCGCTCTACCCCCAGTACTCCGGTGCCACCACCGGCTCCACCTTCGACGCGGTGAGCCGGGTGCTCGCCGGCTGGCGCCGGGTCCCGGAGCTGCGCCTGGTGGCGGACTACCACGACTTCCCCCCCTACATTGAGGCCCTGGCCCGAAGCGTGCGCGAGGTGTGGAACCGGGAAGGCGAGGCCGGGCGGATGCTGTTCTCCTTCCACGGCGTGCCCCAGCGCTGGATCAGGGAAGGCGACCCGTACGAGGAGCAGTGCCGGACCACCGCCCGCCTGGTGGCGCAGCGGCTGGGTCTGGAGGAAGAACGCTGGGCGGTGGCCTTCCAGTCACGCTTCGGCCGCGAGGCATGGCTGGAACCGGCCACCGATGCGACCCTGCGCGCGTGGGCGCAGGAGGGCGTGCGCCGCGCGGACGTGATCTGTCCCGGTTTTGCCGCCGACTGCCTGGAGACGCTGGAAGAGATCGCCCTGCAGGCGCGGGAGGTCTTCCTCGCCCACGGCGGCGAGGCGTTCCGCTACATTCCCGCGCTCAACGATTCGCCGGACCACCTGGCCGCGCTGGCGGCGCTGGTGGAGCGCCACGCCTGTGGCTGGCCGGGCTTCCCTGCCCAGCCCCCGGCCCCCAGCTAGCCCCTGGCACCCAGCACCTCAAACAGGGTAATCCGCGATGCCCGGATTGCCCTCGGCGCCGATGATCTTGGGGGTGTTGAGCTTCTTGATCTTGGCCACCTTCTGGTCGCGCAGGTACTCGGCCACCACCTCCCACACCGGCGGCCCGGGAGACTTGGCTCCCACCGTGGCCCAGCCCGCGACCTTGTAGGTCTTGTCGGGCTCGATGGGGGTGCCGTCGTCCAGGCGCATGTCCTTGATGCGGGTACCCATGGTGCCGGTGAGGTCCATGGTGTAGTCCATGCCGCCCACGCGCACCATGTCGCCGCCCTGCTGCTTGTAGGGATCGGCGTTGAACAGGTTGTCGGCCACGTCCTCCAGGATGAGCTTGAGATCGGAGCCCTTCATGTCCCGCACGTAGGTCTCGGGATAGGTCATGCAGGTCTGATCCAGCACGTTGTCCATGGTGATGGTCTGCCCCGGCAGCACCGTGGTGCCCCAGCGGAAACCCGGCGAGAGGGAGATCTGGGCATCGAGCTGGATGCGCAGGGCATCGCAGATGATCTGGTCGAAGGTGCCGTTGAAATTGCCGCGGCGGTACAGCAGGGTGTCGGCCACCGCCAGCTCCTCGCGGAGCTGCTTGAGGTAGGGCGCCCGCACCTCGTCGATGTAGGCGGCCATGGCCTTGTCCGGCTCCAGGAAGTTGGAGAACACCGGCAACAGCCTGTAGCGGAAGTCCTGCACCTTGCCGTTGCGCACGTCCAGCTGCATCACGCCCAGGAACTTGCCGTTGGAACCGGCATTGGTGACCAGGGTCTGGCCCCCGGCGTTCTTGACCACGCTGGGCGCCGGCATCCCGTCGTGGGTGTGGCCGCCGAAGATGACGTCGATGCCCGTGACCCGGCTGGCCATCTTGAGGTCCACGTCCATGCCGTTGTGGGAGATGACCACCACCACGTCGGGTTTCTCGTGCTCCCGCACGGCGTTGACGGTGTCCTGCATCTCCCGCTCGCGGATGCCGAAGGTCCAGTCCGGGATGAACCGCTGCGGGTTGGCGATGGGCGTGTAGGGAAAGGCCTGGCCGATGACCGCCACCCGGACACCGCCCAGGTCCTTGATGGTGTAGGGCTTGAAGGCGCGCTGGGTGTTCTCGTCGTAGCCGGGAAAGTCCGCGAAGCGGTAGTCGAACGAGGCCTCGTCCTTGACGTACACGTTCTGGGCCACGAAGTCACCCTTGAAGGCCTGGATGTTCTTGATGATCTCGTCCTCCAGGTAGGTGTACTCCCAGTGGCCGGTCATCACGTCCACGCCCAGGCGGTTGCAGGCCTCGACCATGTCCTGGCCCCGGGTCCACAGGGCGGTGCCCGATCCCTGCCAGGTGTCGCCGCCGTCCAGCAGCAGGGTCTTGTCCGGACCATGGTCGGCGCGCAGCTTCTTGACCAGCGTGGCCAGGTGGGCGAAGCCGCCCACCTTGCCGTACTGCTGGGCGGCCTCGACGAAGTTGAGGTAGGTGAAGGCGTGGGCCTCCGGGGTGTTGGGCTTGATGCCGAAATACTCCAGCAGTTTGTCGCCCACCAGGTGCGGGGGCTTGCCGAAGGAGCTGCCCAGGCCCAGGTTGACGTTGGGCTCGCGGAAATAGATGGGCAGGAGCTGGGCATGGCAGTCGGTCATGTGCATGAGGGTGACGTTGCCGAACCTGGGCAGGTCGTACATGCCCGCGCCGGCCCGACCCGCCGCCGGTGCCGCGGCCTTCTTGCCGGCCCCCGGCCTGGAATCGCAGCCGGGCAGCATGCCGGCAGCGGCGGCCAGGCCCATGATCTGGATGAATTCGCGACGGCTCAGTGACGACATGGAAGCGCCTCCTCGTTCAAGCGGCGGGTTGCCGGATTGATTGTTATGTGTGTCTCGCGCGCCCGGGTCCTGCAGGCACCATGCCAGGGCGGCGGCCGGACCCACGGTCCGCCCCGCCCTGCGGGCTGCTGCGCCACAGGGCCGGAATGATACCCAATCGTGCCAGCGGACGCACCCGGCAGCGGCGCCTCCGCCTCCAGGCGGGTGCAAAGCGCAACGACGGCCGTTGCGAATTCCGATGCCGGGCTCAGGAATTTTCCTGCCGGCGCTGGACACCCGGCCACCGGACCGGCCGCAACCGCAGCAGAAAGAGCGCCGCCAGCAGCGTTGCGTAAACGAGAGGGGGCCGGACATCCAGCTTGACCAGCCAGAAGAAGTGCAGAACGGCCAGAACGGCGGCCACGTAGACCAGGCGGTGCAGGCGTTTCCAGCGCCCGCCCAGGCGGCGCATCATGCCCCGGGTGGAAGTGAGCGCCAGGGGCAGCAGCAGCAACCAGGCGCTCATGCCCGCGGTGATGAATGGCCGCTTGAGGATGTCACGCCCAATTTCTCCCCAGTCGAAGAACTGGTCCAGCCACAGGTAGGAAACGAGATGCACCGTGGCATAGAAGAAGGCATACAGCCCCAGCAGGCGGCGCAGCCGCTGTGGCCACCTCCAGCCCGTGAGGCGCCGCAGCGGGGTGACCGCCAGCGTGATGAGCAGCAGGCGCAGGGCCCACTCGCCGGTGCTGCGGGTGAAGACCTCGATGGGATTGGCCCCCAGGCGATCCTGTGCCAGTCCCCAGGCCAGCCACAGCAGGGGCGCCAGGCAGGCCAGCCACACCACCGGCCCGAGCCAGCCCCTGCCTGTGACACCATGCCCCCGCACCGGCTGCCTAGAAATGTTGACGCAGGTTCATACCGCGGTACAGATGCGCCACCTGCTCGGCATAGCCGTTGAACATGAGCGTCTTGCGCTTGAAGAACTCCCCGATGCGCCGCTCGCGGGCCTGACTCCAGCGCGGGTGATCCACGGTGGGATTGACGTTGGCATAGAACCCGTACTCGCGCGGAGACGCCTTCATCCAGCTCGTCAGCGGCTGGCGCTCGGTGAAACGGATACGGACGATGGACTTGATGCTCTTGAAGCCGTACTTCCACGGGACCACCAGCCGCAGCGGCGCACCATTCTGGTTGGGCAGCACTTCGCCGTACAGCCCCACCGCCAGGATGGTGAGCGGATGCATGGCTTCGTCCATGCGCAGCCCTTCCACGTAGGGCCAGTCCAGCACGCGGCGCCGCTGCCCCGGCATCTGCTCCGGATCGTACAGCGTGGTGAACTCCACGTACTTCGCCTGCGAGGTGGGGGCGAAGCGCCTGAGCAGGTCGGCCAGGGGGAACCCCACCCACGGAATCACCATGGACCAGCCCTCGACGCAGCGCAGGCGGTAGATGCGTTCCTCCAGCGGGTGGGGGCGCAGGATGTCTTCCAGGGTGTACGTCCCCGGCTTTTCGCACGCACCTTCCACGGTCACCGACCAGGGCTCGGTGCGCAGGCTGGCGGCGCGCTCGGCCGGGGAGTACTTGTCGGTGCCGAACTCGTAGAAATTGTTGTAGCCGGCGACATGCTTGAACGGGGTCGGCGGCTCATCGGTGCGAAAGGGTCCGGGCGCGGGCCGGAATGCAAGCCGCCGCCCGCCGTGCCCGGCCCCGGCCGGCCCCGGCAGTGCCGCGGCAGCCAGGGCCGCCACGCCGGTCTGCACAAAGCGCCTGCGCTCGCGCCACACCTCCCGTGGCGTGATCTCCGACGGCACGATGTCTCCTGGAAAACGACGCCTGCCCATGCCTGTTGTCCCCTGTGTCCTCCGGCTGGACCCGCTCGGACGCCGGCCCGCTGCTGCCCTTGGACCACGGCGCGGCCCATTCTATCCCGGGAATCTGCCAGAGGCGGCAAAACGCGTACGGCCGCATTGCGGCTGGATGGACAAGTGTGCGAAAGTTTTCGCCCCGGCAGCCGCCGGCGGCCGGGCTTCCAGGCGAGGACACCCCACAGGCATGGCGGAAAAAAAGGTCGCGGACAGGGTCCTGGTGCAGAAGAGCACCGCCACCGGCGAGGAACGGGGGTTCGAGATCTACAACCGCAAGTACCTGCGGGTGAGCTGCCGCGGGCTGCGCAGCAAGCGCCGTTATGACCTCCACCTGGCCATGCTGGAACCGTGGCCCATCCGCCACCGGCGCATCAGCTGGCGCTGGCTGGGTGTCGTCCTGGTCCTGGCCGCGGCCAGCGGCGGGGCCGGATGGTACGTCTACGCCAGCGGCCGGCAGGTGGACCTCAGCCTGTGGGTGCCGGTGCTGGCCGGCCTGGTGTTCTTCACCCTGGGGGCGCTGGTGATGTTCGTGGTGCACTCCCCCAACGTCACCGAGTTCCGCAGCCGCTACGGCGGCTGCGTGCTGGTGAGCCTGTTCTACGGCAAGCCCGCCCGGCGCCCGTTCCAGGAGTTCGTCGAGGAGCTCAAGAACCGGATCCTCGCCGCCAGCCAGGA
>JALUTW010000255.1 GCA_027021685.1 Chromatiales bacterium
CCGCGGCGCAGGATGCGTACACCTTCGCTCCGGGACAGTTCAACATGCTCTACCTGCCGGGTGGTGGCGAGGTGCCCATCTCCATCGTCTCCGATCCCCGCGACGAGCACGTCATCGATCACACCATTCGGGCGGTGGGCCGCATCACCCGGCCCCTGGCACGGCTGGCCGCCGGCGATCGCATCGGCCTGCGCGGGCCCTACGGCCGCGGCTGGCCGCTGCACGAAGCGGAGCAAAAGGACGTGGTCATCGTCACCGGCGGACTGGGTTGCGCGCCGGTGGTCTCGGTCATCAACTACATCGTGCGCCGGCGCGAGCGCTTCGGCCGGCTCAACATCGTGCAGGGGGTGAAGCACTCTAATGATCTCATCTGGCGTGAGCGCTACGAGGTCTGGGCCGCGCTGCCCGATACCCGGGTGCTCATCGCCGCCGACCGGGCCGACCCGGTGTGGCCCTGGCACCGCGGCCGGGTGACGGAGCTGTTCGACGATCTGCGCTTCGATCCACACGCGGTGACGGTGATGATGTGCGGGCCCGAGGGCATGATGAAGGCGGTGGCGGCCATGATGCAGGAGCGCGGCGTGGCCGACGAAGACCTGTGGCTGTCCATGGAACGCAACATGCAGTGCGGGGTGGGCCTGTGCGGGCACTGCCAGCTCGGGCCCTGGTTCGTGTGCCGCGATGGCCCCGTGTTCCGCTGGGACCAGGTGGCGCCGTGGCTGGCGGTGGCCGGATTCTGAGGCGGGGAATGGAGATGCCGGTGCAGATGGCACAGTGGAGGACGCCCTTCCGCATGGGAGCAGCACCACGGCGGGAACCATCGGCCCTGCGCGCGACGTGTCGGAGTGGGCCATGAACGATCCCTGGGACATCGGCGGCCGGCGGCCGCGGGTGGCGGTGCACAAGTTCAGCTCCTGCGACGGCTGCCAGCTCGCCTTGCTCAACGCGGGCGAGGACCTGCTGGCCCT
Organism: Chromatiales bacterium; assembly: GCA_027021685.1. Classification (GTDB taxonomy): domain Bacteria; phylum Pseudomonadota; class Gammaproteobacteria; order CAMYNG01; family CAMYNG01; genus JALUTW01. The sequence goes on from JALUTW010000255.1 coordinate 969, forward strand.
GGCCGGAGTCGTGGAGTTGGTGCATTTCGTCGAGGCCGGCATCAGCAACGAGGAGGCCGAGGTGGACCTGGCGCTGGTGGAGGGCAGCATCTCGACGCCGGAGGAAGCGGAACGCATCAGGCGCGTGCGTGAACGCAGCCGCCTGCTGGTGGCCATGGGCGCCTGCGCCACCGCCGGCGGCCTGCAGGCACTGCGCAACCTGGCCGATGCGGCTGCCTGGACCGCGGCGGTCTATCCGCAGCCGGAGTTCATCCGGGTGCTGGAGTCGGCGTCGCCGCTGTCGGCGCACGTGAAGGTGGACTGGGAGCTGCGGGGCTGCCCCGTGAGCACGCGCCAGGTGATGGACCTGGTGCGGGCGTTGCGCCTGGGCATCGCGCCGGCGCCGGAGGACGACAAGCTGTGCCTCGACTGCAAGCGCGCCGGGGTCCACTGCGTGACGGTGACGCGGGGTGAGCCATGCATGGGACCGGTGACCCTGCGCGGCTGCGGCGTCCTGTGTCCCGCCGCGGCGCGGGGCTGCTACGCCTGCTACGGCCCTGCCGGCCTGGCCAACACCGGGGCCCTGGGCCGGACGTTCGAAGCCCTGGGCCTGGATCGGGCGGCGGTGGCGCGGCGCTTTCTCCACATCAACAGCGCCGCCCCCACCTTCGCCGCGGCCGGCCGCAAGTGGAGCGGGACGGAGGATCCATGAGCGGGGAGGGGATCCGCATCCGGGTGCCGGCCCTGACCCGGGTCGAGGGGGAGGGCGCCCTGGAGCTGGAGGTGCGCGACGGGCGCATCGAGCACCTGCGCCTGCGCATCTACGAGCCGCCGCGGTTCTTCGAAAAGTTCCTGGAGGGGCGCGAGTTCCAGGAGGTGCCGGACCTGGTGGCCCGCATCTGCGGCATCTGTCCCGTGGCCTACCAGATGAGCGCGGTGCGGGCGCTGGAATCGGTCTTCGCCGTCGAGGTCTCCGACTGGGTCCGGCGCATGCGCCGGGTCATGTACTGCGGCGAATGGATCCAGTCCCATGCCCTGCACATCCACATGCTGGCCGCGCCCGACTTCCTCGGCTGCGACAGCGTGGTGGAACTGGCACAGAAGGACGCCGCGGCGGTGCGCCGGGGGCTGGCCCTGCAGGCGCTGGGCAACCGCCTCATCGAGCTGTTCGGCGGGCGCTCGGTGCACCCGGTGGGGGTGTGCGCGGGCGGCTTTCACCGTGCGCCCGAACCGGCGGCGGTGGCGGCCCTCAAGGAGGAGCTGGACCAGGCGGTGGAACAGGCCGAGGCCCTGGTGCGCTGGTGCGCGGGACTGCCGCTGCCGCAGGTGGC
>JALUTW010000256.1 GCA_027021685.1 Chromatiales bacterium
GGTGCGCAGCAGGGGATTTCGCAACAAGAGCCGGTTTCGGGCCGCCATCTACTTCCACCTCGGTGGTCTGGACCTCTATCCCAAGACAGCAAGGGTGCTACGAACCCACATGAATTGATGAAGAGCCTGAGAAGAATCCTGGGCCATGGAGGGTGCAGGTCGGATCCATGTATGATGACCAGAAAATACCATCAAGGGGGACGACATGATTATTGAAAGACAACGTGGAAGCGCCTTGCCCTGGTTTATTGCAGGTATCGCCGTTGCGGCGGCGGTCTATCTCGGGATTCGGGGCGGCGGAGAGAGTGTGGCCGCGGAGCAGCGGCAGGCTATCGCCATGCCGCCCGCCTTGAAGGATGTGGCCCGGGTTGCCATCATCTTTCCCAAGGACCCTGGCAGAAAGCCCATGGTGGTGGACGGTTCCGGAGAACCCGTGGCGAGTTGCCACACCTGCACCGAGGCCTACCAGCAGAAGTACGGTCCGGATTGTGCCAAGGCGCCGCCGCAGGCGCGGGTGTGCAAGGCGCTCAAGCCCATGGTGCCCATCGAGGCCGGGGCCATACCCTGGTTCCATGCGCGGGGCTCGGACTGCTGGTTTTTCTATCCCAGTGGAGACGAGCTGGTGGGTTATCCGCCAGGATGTCTTCACTGAATCGGATTTTATCCGGCACTCTTGTGGAAGCCGGTCTTCGGGCCGGCTTTTTCATTTCAGGTCAGCAACTTGCCACTTGCCACTTGTGAATTTTTCACATCCCCGGCGGTGATTCCGCACTGAGGCAAGGGCTTTGCCTCCGTAACCTTTGACTGCACAGGACGTGCCCCAGGCCAGGGAGGGCCCCGGAATCCGGCCCGCGCGCCCGCTGGCGGTGCGGGTCTGCTGTCGAAGAGGTACGGAGCATGCGAGGTTTCAGTGCAGGACTGGGTGTGGTGTTCGCGCTGCTCGCCGGTGCCGCGGGCGCGGTAACCCATGAGGTGAGGCACGATGGCGGCGCCCACAGGCTCCCGCAGTGGACGCCCGCGGTGCTGGTGGAGGCTGTGCCGGGGGCATGGCCGGAGTGGCAGGCGGGCGGCGTGCACGTGGCCCGGGCGCTGGAAGAGCAGTTCTACTGCCTGGAAGAGGTGCCGGTGGCGGGGTCCGCCGCCCCGGGGATGGGGACCGGCCCGGCCCGGGCCTGGCCCGCCGGCATCTGGGCGGCATGGGACGATGAGTGCTGATCGCGGCATCCTGCCCCCGGCCTTCCACCGCCGGCGCCGCCCGGCCGCCCCGGTGCGGGGCCAGCGGCTGGAGGCGGCGCTGCTGGCCGCCGGTCTCGTCCTGGCCCTGGCCGTGACCTGGCTGTTGCCCGCGCAGGAGGCCGGCCCCGCGGCACGCGGCGCGGAGGCCGCCGCCGCCGGGTTCCGCCCGCCAGTCCATGTCGCCTGCCGGCGCCGGCCCGCCTGCCCGTCTTCTCCCGGCGGCTGAATCTTTCTCTCCCTCGTCCTTGCACCCCGCCGGCCTCCGGGTTAAAACCGGTCCCATGATCCGCTCGTTCCGGCGCGTCCTGTACGCCTGCATTCTCTTCGCCCCGCTGCTGTCGGCACCCGCCCACGCGGTGCAGGTGGGGGTACGGGTGCTGGACGGGCGCGACGGCCGGCCGCTGGCGGGTGCCGCCGTGTGCCTGGGCACGGCCGCCAACCCGTCCCAGTTCGGTGCCTGGCTGACACCGGCGGACGGCACGGTGGTCTTCCGCGAAGTCCCGGACACCACTCTGGTGCTCACGTTGTCATGCGAGGGTTTCCATGGCCGGCGCCGGGTGCTGCCGCGGGCCCGCTACGATCGCCACTACAACATCACCCTGTACCGCGGTGGCCTGGGGCCTCAGTGCGAGGGCGCCCGGCCCTACGGCCGGCCCGGTCCGGCCGCGGTCACCGTGCGCAACTTCAGGCTTGACGGCGGTGCGGCGGTGACCCGGGATCGCGAGGTGACGCTGGATTTCGAGGCCAGCGCGGGTGTGACCCATTACCGTGCGGCGGAGAGCCCGGACCTGGACGACGTGCCCTGGCGGCCGCTGACGGACCGGCCCGTGTTCAGGCTCGGTCCCGGACCCGGGCGCAAGACCGTCTACCTCCAGGTGCGCAAGTACCGCAAGACGCGGGGTGCGGCGCTGGAGCTGGTGTCGGCGGTGGTGAGCGACACCATCGAGCTGGCCGCACCCTGAGCCGGTTGTCCCGGCCCTGCATTCCCGAGCGACCGGGCGCCACCCCGCCGGCCGCCGGCAGCAGGTATACTCGGGCATCGTCCACCCACCACCGGATCCACCGAGGGGATGCCATGGGGACCTGGCTGCCGGGCCGGCTGCCGCCTCTGACCGCGATTCTCGTCGCCGCCAGCATCGTCGCCGGGTTGCTGACCCGCCTCGGCGGCAACGCTGACTTCGTGTATCCGCTACTCATTTCCGTTCACCCGGGTGCCGGCCTGCCCGAGATCCGGCACGGCGAGCTGTGGCGGCTCATCACGCCCATCTTTCTGCATTTCGGCCTGCTCCACATCGTGTTCAACATGCTGTGGCTGTGGGACCTGGGTGGCGTGATCGAGCTGCGCCAGGGACCGGCCCGGCTCGGCCTGCTGGTGCTGGCGGCCGGCGTGGCCGGCAACCTGGCCGAGTACGCCTGGAGCGGACCGGCCTTCGGCGGCATGTCGGGCGTGGTCTACGCCCTGCTGGGCTACGTCTGGGCCCAGGGGCGGTTCAATCCCCGTGCCGGCCTGGCCCTGCACCAGCCGGTGGCGGTGATGATGCTCATCTGGTTCGTGGTCTGCTGGCTGGGGCTGGTGGGCAACATCGCCAACATGGCCCACACCGTGGGCCTGGTCACCGGCCTGGTGCTGGGCCGGGTGTTCGCCCCGCGCCGGGCATGACGCGCGAACCGCGCCACCGGAGCGCGGTCCAAGGACTTGCCGCCTGTGGGAAATGATCGAGGGAACGACGCCATGACCGAACGCCTGCACGAGCCTCACCAGAAGGCTTCCGCCATCAACCGTGACCGGCGCCTGTACGGCACCATCGCCGAGATCGGGGCCGGCCAGGAGACCGCGCGCTGGTTCTTCCGCGTGGGCGGCGCCGCCGGCACCATCGCCAAGACCATGTCGGCCTACGACATGACCTTCTCCGATGCCATCTACGGGCCGGCGCCGCGCTACGTCTGCCGCGAGCGCCTGCGCGCCATGCTGGACCACGAGTACGGCCTGCTGCTGGAGCGGCTGGACGCCGGCCGCGGGGCCGAGACCTGCTTCTTCGCCTTCGCCAACACCGTGGCGGCGCGCTCCTTCACCCGCCGCGAGGACGGCCACGGGTGGCTGGGCATTCGCTTCCAGACCCGTCCGCGGGAGGCGCCGTCCCAGATCGAGGTCCACGTCAACCTGCACGGGCGCACCAACGTGGAAGACCAGGAAACCCTGGGCACGCTGGGCGTGAACCTGATCTACGGCGCCCTCATGCTGCACCACGACCCGGAGGCGCTGCTCCTGTCCCTGCGCGACAAGGTCTACCCGGAGCAGGCCGAGCTGGACATGGTGGACTTCTCCGGCCCGGCCTTCGACGGTGTGGTGGACAACCGGGTGGTGGCCCTGCGCCTGGTGGAGCACGGCATGTCGGACGCCGCCATGTTCACCGCCGACGGGCGCGTGGCCCAGGTGGCCGACGTGCTGTGGCAGCGGCCGGTGCTGGTGGAGCGCAGCCGCTTCCGCCCGCCCACCCTGCTGACCCTGGACCTGCTGGAGCACGCCCGGCGCGAGCTGGAGCAGGAGGTGGATCCCCATCGGCTGGTGGTGCTGGCGGAGATGACCCTGCGCAACCTGGGCGCGGGGGAGGGCGAGGCCATCGACACCCATGATTTTCTCAACCGCGCCGACATCCTCTGCGCCCTGGGCATGAACGTGCTGGTTTCCAGCTACGGTGCCTACTGGCGCCTGGCCCAGTACCTGTTCCGCTACACCCGCGGGCCCATCGGCCTGGCCATGGGCCTGCCGTCGCTGCGCGAGATCTTCGAGGAAAAGTACTACGATGACCTGCCGGGCGGCATTCTCGAATCCTTCGGCCGCCTGTTTCGCCACGACCTCAGGCTCTACGTCTGTCCGGAGCTGGACGCCTCGGGCCAGGTGCGTGCGCTGGAGGATTTCCGGCCGCAGGCGCACCTGCACCACCTGTTCGCCTACCTGCGGGAGACCGGCCACATCCGCCCGCTGGGCTCGGTGCCGGCGGAACGCCTGGCCATTCACTCCCACGAAGTGCTGGAGCACATCCGCAACGGCGATGTCCGCTGGGAGGCCCAGGTCCCGCCCCACGTGGCGGAGATGATCCGTGCCCGCGGCCTGTTCGGGTGGCGCTCCGCGGGTTGAATGACAGGGTGTGTCCAGAGGACGGAAAATCGTAGGGTGTGTCCGCGAAGCGGACGCACCGCTCCTTCCGGTGCGTTCGCAGGCGAACGCACCCTACATTCGTCTGTCCTCTGTTTTCCGTCCTCTGTCTTCTGAATCGCAGAGACGCAAAGACGCAGAGGGCGCAGAGATTGTTGTTGTAATCGAAACAAATCGATATCGGTGAAATTGTGGCAGTTTGTCACGCGATGGACATCGCACAGGGTGTGCCGGCAAGGCCTGCGTACCGCGCCATCCGATCATCTGTCCTCCGTCGTCTGTCCCCTGGATCGCACAGCGCGCATGGCCGATCATGGGGTTTCGGGAGCCCCGAACGTGCCCGCAGGGTGTGATCGTGCGGCGACCGTGCCGGGCTCCGGGCCGCAAGTCGTCTTCCCTCTGCGTCTCTGCGCCTCCGCGCCACTGCGTTGAGATCGCGGCGTTCATGAAGACAGGGGAGGCGGATATTCGCGGCGAGGCGCCGCTCCTGCGGGGCATGTTCTCGTGCAGGAGCGGACCCCGACCGCGAACGGCCTCACTCGCCGCCCAGTGCCTGCAGGCGCCGGCGCAGGATTTCCAGTTCTTCCAGCAGGTCCAGGGCGAGGGCGGCGCCGGGCAGGTTCAGCCCCAGGTCGCGCTGCAGGCGCAGGGCCACCTGCACCCGCCGCACGGCGGGGCCGGGGAAGCGCCATTCCGCGGGCGCCGTTCCGCGCGGCTCCAGCAGGCCTTCCTCCACCATGGCCAGCACCGTCTCGGCGTGAACCGAGCAGGCCCGGCACAGCTCGGCCAGGGTCAGCTCCACCCCTTCGTCCAGCAACTCCTGCAGCAGCTCGCGTTCGGTCATGGGCTCAGACCCCCAGTTTCGCCCGCGGGTTGAACGGCATGGTCTCGGCCATCTTGCGGTAGAACTCGCGTGCGGCCTCGGAGTCGGCGGGCGGGGTTTCGATGCGCAGCACCACGTATTGATCCCCGGGCGGGCTGCCCGGCAGGCCGCGGCCCTTGAGGCGCAGCCGCCGCCCGCTTTGCGAGCCGGGCGGGATCTTCATCTCCACCTTCCCCCCCAGGGTGGGCACGGCGATGGTGGCGCCCAGTGCCGCCTCCCACGGCGTCACCGGCAGATCCAGATAGATATCGCGGCCCTCGGCCCGGAACAGCGGGTTCGGCCGGAAGTCCACCTCCAGGTAGAGATCACCCGGCGGGCCTCCGCCCATGCCGGGCCCGCCCTTGCCCTTGAGCCGGATCTGCCGGCCGGCAGTGATGCCCCTGGGGATCCTGACGTTGAGCGTCTCCTCGCGGGTGACCACGTGGCCCTGGGCATCCACCTCCGGCACCTTGAGGGCAATGGTGCGGGTGCCGCCGTGATAGGCGTCCTCCAGATCGATGAGGATGCGGGCATGGCGATCCTGGCCGCGGGCGTGAAAGCCGCCGCCCGCACCGCCGAAGCCGAACCCCCGGCGGCCGAACAGTGATTCGAAGAAATCGGAGAATTCCTCGGCCCCGGTGAAGCCGCCGCCGGAGAATTCAAACCCGGCGTCCCAGTCCGGCGGCGGGGTGAACTCCTCGCCCGCGTGCCAGCCGCCCCGCCGCAGCTCGTCGTAGGCGGCGCGCTTCTCCGGATCCTTGAGCACCTCGTAGGCTTCCCCGATTTCCTTGAAGCGCTCCTCGGCATCGGGCTCCCTGGACACGTCCGGGTGGTACTTGCGCGCCAGCTTGCGGTAGGCGCGCTTGATCTCGTCCTGGGTGGCCTCGGGCGAGACCCCCATGATTTCGTAGTAGTCCTTGAACTTCATTCTTGTCGCTTGTTCCAGGGTGTGGCGGCGGTCCCGCCCTTTTCAAATCGGGGCGCGTCGTGCCCGCTTCAAGAGGACCGGCCGGCAAGAAAGGCATGCACCGCCCGTTCCGTGGCGGCACGCAGGAGCCGTTCCGCCTGCGCCATGCACTCGTCCACCGCCAGCGGCGGCGGGCACAGGCCGAAGGCGGCGGTGAGTCCGGGCAGCTCCGGCGGGGGTTCGGGGACCCGCCCGGCGATGGCGATGCAGGGCACCCCCGCGGCACCGGCCCGCCGGGCCACCTCGGCCGGCGCCTTGCCGCCCCGGGTCTGCTCGTCCAGCGCCCCTTCCCCGGTGAGCACCAGGTCGGCACCGGCGAGCGCCGCATCGAACCCCAGCTCGTCCAGCACCAGCGCCGCCCCCGGGCGCAGCCGGGCGCCCAGCACGCCCGCCAGCACGGCGCCGGTCCCGCCGGCGGCCCCGGCACATGGCAGCTCCGCCACCTCGCGCCCGCAGCTCCGGGCGACGGCCCGGGCCAGGGCGGCCAGGCCCCGTTCCAGCCGCCGCACCTGGCCGGGATCCGCGCCCTTCTGCGGGGCGAACACCCGTGCCGCCCCGCGCGGGCCGGTGAGGGGATTGTCCACGTCGCAGGCCGCCTCCAGGGTGACCCGGGCCAGGCGCGGGTCCAGCCCCGAGGTGTCGATGGCGGCGACGCGCTCCAGCGCAGCGCCCGAGGGTTCGAGTTCGTGGCCCGCGGCATCGAGAAACCGCACCCCCAGCGCCGCGGCCAGGCCCGTGCCGCCGTCCACCGTGGCGCTGCCGCCCAGGCCCAGCAGAATCCGCCGGGCGCCTGCGTCCAGCGCCGTGCGGACGAGCTCGCCGGCGCCCAGCGTGTTCGCCGCCAGGGGGTCGCGGCGGTTCTTCGGTACCAGGGCCAGCCCCGAGGCCCGGGCCAGCTCCACCACCGCCAGTCCCATGCCGGGTGCCAGGAGCCAGGTGGCCTCCACCGGCTCCCCCAGCGGACCGCGGACCCGCCGGACCCGGCGCTCCGCCCCCAGCGGGGCCTCCAGCACGTCGAGAAACCCGTCGCCCCCGTCGGCCACCGGCAGCCGGTGCACCATGGCGCCGGGGGCGGCGGCGGTCACGCCTGCGGCCATGGCCGCGGCCGCCTGCGCGGCGGACAGGCTGCCCTTGAAGGCATTGGGCGCGACGAGCACGGCAAGGGGCATGGGCCTGTTGTAACACGCCCGGCTTGCGGCGGCACCCGGCGCCGGCGATCATGGCGCCATGAGCGTTTCTTCCGGTGCCTGGTACGTCTACCTGGTGCGCTGCGCCGACGGGACCTTCTACACCGGCATCACCACCGACCCGGCCCGGCGCCTGGCCCAGCACAACGGCGAGCGTGCGGGCGGGGCCCGCTACACCCGCAGCCGCCGGCCCGTGGTCCTGGTCTGGTGCGAGCGCTGCGCCGACCGCGGCAGCGCCGCCCGCCGCGAGGCCGCTCTCCGCCGCCTGCCGGCCGCGGCCAAGCGCACCCTGGCCGCCGGCGCAAATTGACCCCGCCTTTTCGCGACGGCACAATGCCGCGACTCTTTTTCAACCCCGATGTTCAACCGAAACATTCACAAGAGGATTCGCAACCGATGAAACTCATTCTCCTGGGCGCGCCCGGGGCCGGCAAGGGCACCGTGGCCAAGATGCTCACCGAGCTGGACGGCTCGGTCCAGATTTCCACCGGTGACATTCTGCGTGGCGCGGTGCAGGCCGGCACCGAGCTGGGCAAGCAGGCCGAGGCCTACATGAAGCGCGGTGACCTGGTGCCCGACGACCTCATCATGGGCATCATGGAGAAGCGCCTCCAGGAGCCGGACTGCGCCAGGGGCTTCCTCCTCGACGGTTTTCCCCGCACCATCCCCCAGGCCGAGGCGCTGAAGAAGCTGCTGGAGAAACTGGGCATCACCCTGGACATGGCGGTGAACATCGATGTGCCGCGCGAGGTGATCCTGGACCGGCTCACCACCCGGCGCACCTGCTCCAACGCCGACTGCCAGGCCATCTACAACGTCAAGAGCAATCCGCCCAGGGTCGAGGGCGTGTGCGACAAGTGCGGCAGCCCGGTGGTGCAGCGCGAGGACGAGACCGAGGAGGCCATCTCCAAGCGCCTGGAGACCTACAACGAAAAGACCGCCCCCCTCATCGGTTTCTATGAAAAGGAGGGCCTGCTGCTGACGGTGAAGGCCACCTCCAGCGAGGCGGTGATCGAGGCCATCAAGGCCAGGCTGGCCGCCTGAGCCCGGTCCTGCCACCGGGTGCACCGGGGCCGGCCCGCTGTGCGGGCCGGCCTTTTCATTGGCGGGTGCCGCGCGGGTGGTAGAATCGCGCCATGGAGCCGCCCCGCGATACCCTGCAGGAGAGCATCGAGCGCCAGCGCGAGATACTGGCCGGGCTGCTGCAGGAGCCCCTGCGCCGGCTGGCGGAAAACTGCGCCCGGGTGTGGGGCGATCGCGAGGCCCTGGACCGGGTACTGGAAGAGGGCCTGGAGTACGTGCCCTGGGCCAAGTTTCTCTACGCCCTGGACACCGACGCCCGCCAGATCAGCGACAACATCAGCCGCGAGGGCATCATCGAGCGCGATTTCGGCCGTGACCGCTCCACCCGCCCGTACATGCGCGAGGCGGTTCCCGCCAGCGGGTTCCTCCTGTCCGAGGCCTATATTTCACTGCGCGCCCGGCGACCGTCACTCACCGCCATTCAGATCGTGCGCGACGCGGACAACCGTGCCCTGGGTTTCGTCGGCGCCGACTTCGACCTGCGCGACCTGCCGCTGACCCGCGAGCTGTACGAGGAACCACGCTACTGGCGCCAGATCAAGGGTGACCCCTCCATCCGCGGCACCGTGTTTCACCAGACCCGGACCGAGTCGGAGCTGGACCGCCACATCGACACCGTGCTCGGCGTGGTGGATGAGCTCATGACCGACCACGGGGTCTACCACGTGATCCTGCACTTCTCCAGCAGCCGCGCCATCGTCTGGCACATGGACGACCCCTACCGTTACCGGCTGCTGGACATCGACATGCTCACCAACCCCAACATCTGCCTCGCCTATCCCCGGCGCGACTACCCCGCCGACGCCGCGGTGCCCGCGGCCCGCATCCGCGACGTGCTCGACGGCTTCCGCAGGCTCCGCTTCATGGACGAGATGCTCTACCTGCGCTCGGGCACGCTCAACATCTTCAACGGTATCGTCGGCCTCACCTTTTCCTGCGACGGTTCCCACTACATCCCGTGGGACGAGTTCCTCGACAAGGATCATGCCTTTTGGGTCACGGGGATCGCGGCGGCCTCGTGAAGGTCCATCTCCGGCGGCTACGGCCGGTGGAAATCTTCAACGCAAAGGCGCAAAGGTGCGAAGGACGCAGAGCGTGTGCGCTGGAAGTGTGATCTGTTTGAACCGGAGCCGATGCCAAGCCGGTTCCGCCGCCACGGGTGTCGCTGGAAAGGCTTCAACGCAGAGGCACGAAGGGCGCGAAGCAGGCTTGTCGTGGGGGCGCGGTGACGAATGTGCCAGTATGGAGGGCGCCGGGCTACACTTGTCGTCCCTCGTCCCTCGTCCGGTCGACCTCTGATGTGACGTGACAGATGGTTTGCGACTACGTGCGATTCGCGCAAAAACGCGCGAAACCGAGATTTTACGAGCAGGAACAGGTGGTTAACTTGAAAAAATCGTGCCGCCAAAAAAATGGCGGTGACAAATGGATTGCGACTGGTACAAGGTGTCGGCGGATGGTTTGCGACTGAATCGCACGTTAGTTTCCCGGATTTTCAAATAGTTACAAGAATATTAGAAACAGCTGAATCGCACATGACGTGCGATTCTCAATAAGTAGTTGATTTAACGCGGAAAACATCGAGTCAGACGCGTTTCTGACGTGCGTTTCTGTGGATAACTTTCGATGGCTGCAGGCGGCTACAGTCGCCGGCCGGCCCACACCACCCGCCCGACGATTTTGAGCTGGTCTGCAGCCGCTTCCAGGTCGACCTCAAACGGCTTGTACGCGGCATTGTCGCTGCTCACCCTCACCCGGTGGCCCGGCAGTCTCTGCAGGCGTTTGACCAGCAGGGAATCATCAAGCCGGAGGAGATAAA
>JALUTW010000257.1 GCA_027021685.1 Chromatiales bacterium
CTCCCGGCGGGTTTCGATCCATTCGTAGATGACGGGCAGCAGCAGCAGGGTCAGCGCGGTGGAGGTGAGCAGGCCGCCCACCACCACCGCAGCCAGCGGACGCTGGGTCTCCGCGCCCACGCCCGAGGACAGGAGCATGGGCACGAGGCCGAGGATGGCGACGCTGGCGGTCATGAGCACCGGGCGCAGTCGCAGTTCGGCCCCGCGCCGCACGGCCTCTGCCACGCTCAGCCCCTTCTCCCGCAACTCGTTGATGAAGCTGATGAGCACGATGCCGTTGAGCATGGCCACGCCGAACACGGCAATGAAGCCGATGGCCGACGGCACCGACAGGTACTGGCCGCTGATGAACAGGGACACGATGCCGCCGATGGTGGCAAAGGGCACGTTGGCGATGATGAGGGTGGCGTAGCGCACCGAGTTGAAGGCTGTGTACAGCAGCACGAAGATGAAGAAGATGGTCAGCGGCACGATGATGGACAGCCGCTTGAGCGCGCGCTGCTGGTTCTCGAAGGCGCCGCCCCACTCGATCCAGTAGCCCGGCGGCAGTTCCACCCGGTCCCGGATGGCCGCATCGGCCTCGCGCACGAAGCCGTCCACGTCGCGCCCGCGCACGTCCATCTGGATCACCGCGTAACGCTGGAGCTGTTCGCGGCGGACGAAGGAATAACCCTCGGCGACCGAAACGTCCGCCACCCGCGACAGGGGAATGATGGCCCCGGCGGCCGTCTTGAGCGGTATCTGGCGGATGGACTCCACCGAGGCCCGGGCGGCGTCGTCCAGGCGCATGGTGATGTCGAAACGCTTGACGCCGTCGATGAGCGTGGTGACGGGCTCGTTGCCGATGCCGGTGCGGACCACTGTCAGCACGTCGTCGGCGTTGAGGCCGTAGCGGGCCAGCTCGGTGCGGTTGACCTGGATGCGGATCTGGGGCTTGCCGATGTTGGCCTCCAGTGACAGGTCGGCGACCCCGGGGATGGTGGCGATGACGTCCTTGATCTCCGCGCTGAGGCGGTCCAGCTCCGACAGCTCGGGGCCGTAGATCTTGGCCGCGAGGGTGGCGCGCACGCCGGAGATGAGTTCCTCCACCCGCATCTGGATGGGCTGGGTGAAGGCGATCACCGCCGTGGGCACCACCCGTTCCAGTTCCTCGCGCATGGCATCGGCCAGCTCCTCGATGGTGCGGTCCCCCGGCCACTCGTCATGGGGCTTGAGCTCGGTGTAGATTTCCATGTAGTTGACGTCAGCGGTCTCCCCCTTTTCCGCCCGGCCAATCATGGCGATGGTGGTGTTGACCTCGGGGAAGCGGGAGAGGGTGTTCTCGATGCGCTTGGAGATCTCGATGGACTCGTCCAGCGAGGTGGAGGGGATGGAGGTCACCCGCCACATGATAGAGCCCTCCTGGAGCTGGGGCATGAACTCCTTGCCCAGGAACGGGAACAGGGCCAGGCTCAGGACCAGCGCAGCCACCGCACCGCCCACCACCTGCTTCCGGTGCCCCAGGCACCAGTCCAGCAGCGGCAGGTACCACTGCTTGAGCCGCGCCACCAGCCAGGTGTCGCGTTCCTCGCGCGGTTTGAGCACCAGCGCGGCCAGCACCGGGATGATGGTAAGGGTGAGAATGAGGGAACCGGCCATGGCGAAACTGATGTTGAACGCCATGGGCTTGAACAGCTTGCCCTCGAGCCCCTCGAGTGAGAACAGCGGCAGGAAGACCACGATGATGATGAGGATGGCGAAGGCCACCGGGCTGGCCACTTCCCGCGCCGCAGTGAGCACCGCGGCGGTACGGTCCACCTTGCCGTCCCGCTCGCGCCACTCGGCCATGATGCGGAAGGAGTTCTCCACCATCACCACCGCACCGTCCACCATCATGCCGATGCCGATGGCAAGCCCCGCCAGGGACATGAGATTGGCCGACAGGCCCGCCTGTTCCATGAAGATGAAGGCGATGAGCATGGCCAGCGGCAGGGCGACGATCACCACGATGGCGGAGCGGAACTCCCCCAGGAACAGGAACAGGACGATGGCCACCAGGATGGAGCCCTCCACCAGGGCCTTGGTCGCCGTGTTCACCGCCTTTTCCACCAGGTCGGTGCGCTCGTACACCGGCCGTACCACCACGCCCTCGGGCAGGGCGGACTTGACGATTTCCATTTTCTCCTTGACCGCGTCCACCACGTTCTTGGCGTTCTCGCCGATACGCGACAGGGCCATGCCCAGGACCACCTCCTTGCCGTCCCGCGTCACGGCGCCGAAGCGCAGGGCCGGTCCCTGGCGGATGGTGGCCACGTCGCGCAGGTAGACCGGCGTTCCGTCACGCACCTTGACCACGATGTTGCCGATGTCGGCCTCGTTGCGGACCAGTCCCAGGCCGCGCACCAGGTACTGTTCGGGGCCCAGGTTGATGTACTGCCCTCCCACCTGGCGGTTGTTGGCTTCGAGCACCTGCATCACGTCGTGGAAGGTGAGGCCGTATTCGATGAGGCGCAGGGGATCGATCACGACCTGGAACTGCCGCTCCTGTCCGCCCCAGGACAGCACGTCGTCCACGCCCGGTGCGGTGCGCAGGATGAGGCGCACGCTCCAGTCCTGCAGCGTGCGCAAATCCATGTCCGTGATGCTCTCCCTGAGCTTCTCGTCGGCGCGTTCCACCGTATACCAGAACACCTGGCCCAGCCCCGAGGTGTTGGGGCCCATCTCCGGCGTGCCGTAGCCCTCCGGGATACGGTCCGCCACCTCCTGCAGGCGTTCCATCACCAGGCGCCGGACGAAATAGATGTCCATGTCATCGTCGAAGTACACCGCGACGTAGGACAGCCCGAACAGCGACACCGAGCGTATTTCCTTGACCCCGGGCAGGCCGGCCATGCCCGACTCGATGGGAAAGGTGAGGAGCTGCTCCACGTCCTCCGCCGCCAGGCCCGGCGACTCGGTGTAGATGTTCACCTGGGTGGGGGTGACATCGGGAAAGGCATCGATGGGGACCGAGGTCACCGCATGCCAGCCCAGTGCGGACACCACCCCGAAGAGGATGATGACCAGGAACTTGTAGCGCAGCGAGACTTCAACCAGCTTGTTCAACATGATGAATGATTCCTGTTCCCGTTGGACCGCGGCTCAGTGCGCGTGGCCCTCGCCCATCTTGGACTTGAGCATGAGCGACTTGATGAGAAAGGCGCCCTTGACCACCACGGTCTCGCCCTCGGCCAGGCCGGCGCGCACGGCGCGCCAGCCGCCACGCGGCGGCCCGGCCTCCACCGGCCGGGGCTCGAACCGATCGTCCTCGAGCACGAACACCGTGGGCTGGCCCTCCATGAAGATCACCGCCGGGGCCGGCACCGCGAGGACCGGTTCGCCTCGCCCCGTCTCCAGGGTCACTTTCACGAACTGGCCCGGATGCAGCAGGTCGCTGCGGTTGTCCACGGCGATGCGCACGGCCTGGGTGCGGGTGGTTTCGTCCAGGACGTGATGGCGCTGGATGACCTTGCCATCGAGCCAGGAAGCGCCGTCGGCACTGACGCGGGCAGGTGCGCCCACCTCGATCCGTGCCGCATCGTCCGGCGACAGCCGGGCCTCGATCCACAGGGTGCGCTCGTCGGCGATCTCGAACAGCACCCGTCCCGGCTCGATCATTTCGCCCACCACGAACTCGTCGCGGATGATGCGGCCGTCCTGCGGTGCCAGCAGGTCGAAGGTGCCGCTGGCGCGGCGGGCGTCGCCGGTCTTGAGCAGGGCGGCGATCTGCTGTTCCGCCATGCCGTAGCCCAGGACCCGGGCGTAGGCCTGCTGGCGGCGGACCTGTGCCGCCACGTAGCGCTTCTCCGAGACCACCTTGCGCCCCAGCTTCTTCACCCGCCGCCACTCGCGGTCGGCCACCAGCAACTCGCCCTGGGCCTCGGCCATTTCCACGCTGGACAACGTCACCAGCCGCTGCCCGGCCTTCACCACGTCGCCCAGCCGGGCATGGCGGGCGATGACCTGGGCCGCAATGCGTGGTGTCACCTGGGCCGTGCGGTAGGCGTTGAGGCGTACTTCGCCGGGGGCGGACACGGTCTTGGCCAGGCGCCGGCGCTCCACTGTTGCCGTGGTGATGCCCATGCGGGCGCGGGCCTGCTCGTCCATGCGCACGAGGCCTTCGCCGCCATGCTCTTCGCCTTCGTGTCCCTCGCCATGCTCACCGTCCTTGTCGTCTTTGTGTTCGCCGTCTTCGTGTTCGCCGCCGTGCCCGGCCCCATCGTGGCTCTCACCGCTGGCATGTGTTTCGCCGGGGGCCGCAGTGCCGGTGGTACCGCCGTCGCAGCCGCTGACGACCAACAGCACGGCAAAAACCAGGGAGAGGAGGGCGGGGATGGAAAATGCGTTTTTCATGTTCAGTTCCGTCCTGTCGTCTGGGCGATGTCGAGCCAGGTGAGAATACGGCCGGTGGCCAGCAGCCAGTCGGCCCAGGCACGCCACAGCCGGCCGCGGAGTTCGATGCCGGCCGCGCGGGTGTCGAGGGTCTGCTGCACCTGGACCAGGTAGTCGGCGGTGCTCATGTCGCCGGCGCGCCACAGGCGTTCCAGCAGGGCGAGCTGACTGCGGATACTGGTCTGTCCGGTGCGCCTCCAGTCGCGCCACGCGCGCCGGGTGAGGCGGTAACGCTCGGCCACCGAAATCAACTGGGCGCGGGCGAGGCGGTAGGCCTGGGCGGCCTCCTTTTCCGCCTGCAGGTACTCGGCGCGGGCCGCATCCACCTCGGCGGAGAATGTGTTGCGCACGTTGAGGGGCAGGGTGACGACAATACCGGTGAGAGATTCCTCGCCCTCCTTGCCCCCGCGCAGGGCAATGGTGGGGTCCCAGGCCCGCTCCGCCTCGCGCAGTTGCACTGTGCCCTGGGCTGCTTCGACCCGGGCGCGCACGGCGCGCACGCGGGGCACCTGGAGCAGAAACGCGTCCACGTCCTCCGGCAGCCGTGCCTCGGGCAGGTCGGCATCGAGGGAAGGGAGCCGCCGGGGCAGCGGGTCGAGCAGGGTCCGCAGTTGCTCGCGCGCCTCCAGCGCATCGGCCCGGGCCGATGCGGCCGTGACGACGGCCTCGTTGAGGGCCAGGCGGGCCAGGTTGAGTTCGGCCGGCCCCAGGTCACCGGCGGCGGCGCGCTCTTCCGCCACCCGCGCGAACTCGTGCATGAGGTCCAGGCGGCGCTGTGCCAGGCGCGCCAGCGCGGCGGCAGTGTCGTGCGCGGCCAGTGACGCCAGCAGGTCACGCGCCAGTGCCTGGAGCTGGTGGCTGGCGGTGGCCTCGGCCGCTTCCAGCAATGCCTGCGCCTCGCGCGTGCGGGCACCCCGCCGGTCTCCCAGGTCGATGCTCTGGCTGAGCTGGACGGTCGAGGTACGGACCCCGCCCGCTTCCTCGGTCTCCAGCTCCAGTTCGGGGTTGTAGACGGCGCGGCTGGCCGCCCGCAGCCGGGCGCGGGCGGCGGCCAGCGCCTCGCGCGCGGCCTCGGCGCGTGGATGGGTACGCAGCACCTCGGCGGCCAGCGCGGACAGTGGCCCCGGCGCGCGTTCCGTTCCTGCCCACAGGGCCGGCGTGGCGAGCATCAGTCCCAGCCACAGGGCCGGGCGAACGAAAAAGACTTGCATGACATCTGAATCCTCGGTCGGTTGCATCGGCGCGCGGGCGGTACCCGCCGCGCGCGGTTCCCTGACGAACCGGACTCAGACGTTGGGTGGCGGCGTGGGAGGTGCCCAGGTGCGCGAGCGAATGGCAGGGTCGGCGCGTGTTCCGGGTGGCTCGAAGCCCCGGGCCACGTTGTGGTAGGAGGACTGCGGAACCATGCCGCTCAGGTGACCGCTGGCATGGCAGAAATGGCAGCAGACCTCGGTGCCTGCTGGAGCCCCGGTGCCATCGCCAGCGGTACTGCAGGCCACGGGAGCACCATGACCGGCCAGCGGAGCATCGGCGGCAAGGTCCACGGCCCAGGCCATATTGACCATGACGATGCAGACCACGAGGCTCTTGGCGATAAGACTCAGCATTGGGAGCCAATCTTGCCTGCCGGCGGCGGGAATGGCAAGGCCGGCGCCGGATGTGCGCATAAGACATATTATGTCAACTTTCCGGCGTCACCGGGCCCCCGCCTGGCGCCGGGCCGTGGCGGGATTCCTGGCCGCCGTGGGGCTGTTGGGCGCCCCGGTCATGGTGTCCGCGGCCGACGCCGGCACCTGGTCGATCGAGCTCGGGCTGGGCGTGCACCCGACCGGCCTCGATGCGCCCGAGGTAAACCTGGACCCCGTGGTGGGCACGGTGGCCTTACGCTACCAGCGCGGGGCCTGGGCCGTGACCCTGGAGCACACCAGCGGGATCACCACCACCGAAAGCGGCATCGGTTTCAACGTTTTGACCGTGCGGCGGCGCTTCGATCTGTGAACTAGATCACGCCCCCGCGCCTCGCGTGGTTTCCCCGTTTGTCCCCACACTGAAAGGCCCCGTGCGGTCTGGCGGGGCGAGGTGGTGATCCGTGCAGTACACCCAAGCCGATCTGCCAGCGCTGGCGCTGTCCGCGCGCCTGGCGTGGCGCTCCCTGCCTGAAGTGCTCGGCGTCGATGCGCGCACCCTGCGCCGGTGGCGCGCCCAGGGACGGGCGCCGGTGGTGGTGGTGCGCTTCCTGGAGGCCCTGGCCGCCGATCTCGGCGGCCGTCATCCCGACTGGGCGGGTTGGCGGCTGTGCGGTGACGGCCTGTTGCGTGACGATGGCGGCAACGCGTTTTCTGTCGGCGACGTGCGCGCCCTGTGGTGGTACCGGGCTTTCATGTTGGACACGGTGGGGCGGCGTTATCTGGGCCGCCTGGCGGAGCGCAGCGCGCCCCACGACGACGGCGACAGGACGGCGCGGGTCTATCCGTTCCCGTTTCCCAGGCGCGAGCGCGGGTGAGCCCGGCGCTCGAACTCCAGCGCCCTGATCCGGTTTTCGTGGTCGCGCTGGCCCTGGCGCAGATAGCGGAGCTCTACCCGGATGGTGGCGATGATGGTGATGCCCCCCACCGCTCCGGTGATGACCCCGGAGATCACCGCTGAGATGATCGCGTGCTCGATCACCGCGCCCTCACCTGCAAGTGCATGTAGAGCCGGTCACCGAACACAAAGGCGAAGGCGGCCAGGGCGCCCTGCTGGGCAAACTCGATAGCGTCCGGTGACATGGCCAGCGCATCCCACCCCCACAGGCTCGCGGCCATCCCCCAGAGCATGACCACGCCGGCGGCGACGTAGCGGAAGGCCGCGCGCAGGTTGGCCACCCATGGCGAGATCGGCCCCGTGGGCCGGTCGAGCTCGGCCAGGGCGCGCAGGCGCTCGGTCTGCGCGGCCATGAGCTCGATCGCCTCGGCCGTGGTCTTGGGCGCCGCGGGCGCGGTCCCGGTCAGCCGCCCTACTCCGGCGCGCACCGCGTCGGCCACCGCCGGCACCAGGGCGGGGACCAGGGCGGTCAACAGGGTCTCCAGCATCACCGCCCCCGCCGGGCCTGGATCCGGCGCAGCGTGTCGGCGATGAGCGCCGCCAGGACCCCGCCCACGGTGGTGATCGCGATGGAGCGCAGGGCGCTCTTGTCCAGCAGTGCCACGGCTCAGGCCCTCGCCCGGATCGCCTGGATCGCCTCGGCCTTGGTGGTGTAGTCCAGGCCCAGGCGCTCGGCCAGCGCGCGCACCTGGTCGGCGGACATGGCCCGGAGCTCGCGGGCGCTGGGGATGGGCACCGCCTGGCCGGTCTCCCGGCGGCGGATAACGGCATAGCGTCGATGCAACCAGCTCATGATCTCGTCCTCAGAAGTCCGGGGGGTGGGGAAAGGTGCCGGATGAGCCCAGGGCGCGCACGTCCTCTTTCACGGCCGCGGGGTCCGGCGGGCTGGGCTCGTCCTGGCGCAGGTTGGGGCACACCACAGGGTTGCGGCGGCTGTCGAACGGGTTATAGCAGAACAGGAGATGCCCCAGATCCTTGAACCGGCCGCCGGTGGTGTCCTGCACCACGGCGGTGACGCCACGGTTGATCACGTTGCGGTCGCTGGCCGGGTTCAGGTCCTCGGTGATGACCCGCTTCGCCCGGCGCAGCACAAACACCGCCGCCAGGACTCCGGCGCCGGCGAGCGCGATCTTGGCCTTGGTGTCAGTCTTCACGCGATACTCTCCAGGTAAAGATCAGGGGCGCCATATTCGGCGATGAGCTGGGACGGTTTGAGCAGCGGCAACTGGGCGTGGGGCCCGTCGAAGGACCTCCAGCGCCCGCCCCACTCGAAGCCCTGGGCCTCGATGATGCGCCCGAGCTCGTCCCAGTCCGATCGCGGCCGGTCCCAGGTCCAGCGGCCCAGCCGGTCCAGAAACACAAAATCCACAGCGAGGCCCCAGGGGTGATAGCTGTAGCGCCAGTCGCGCACGCCGGAGGTGCCACGCTGCATCACCTGCCGTTGTCGGGCCTCGGTGCGCCACCCCTCGAACACCCCCACCCACAGGCCGCGCGGGTTAAAAACCCTGTTCGCCTCGCGCAACACAGCCAGGGCGCGGCGCTTCACCTCGGGATGCAGGTTTTCCCACGACGGGCCGAGACGGGAGAGCTGGGCGCGCACCGCGCCCAGGCGCGAGGCGGCCACGCCAAGCATGGCGGCGACCACAGGCAGGGCGATTAAGGCGGCGCGGCTCACACCTCTTCCCATTCGAAATGCACATACAAACCCTTGTCGGCGGAGTCGTTCCGCACCGCCCAGGAATATCCCTCCTCCAGCACTACCGGATCGGCGCCGATGGTCTCAAACGGTTGATAGGTCTGAAGCCATGGCCCCACCGTGGCCCCAAAGATGCTAGGGAAGGTGGATTGCTGATATTCCACGGACGCCACCGAGGCGGGCGGCGAAGCTTTGGCCAGCTTATTCCATTCCGAGGTGACATTCAGAAACGCGGCGTTGTGATAGCCGAAAGAAATAGTGCCGTAGCTGGTCGTCACCCCATCATTGATTCCGGCCACCGCCCGGCGCACGACCAATTTCTTTCCTGACCCCGGCGGATTGCGTAGCTGGATGGCCGACCATACCGTGCCGGAACCGTTCCCCAGGCGGTAGCCCATATAGAACCGATTGCCGGCGGTGGTCCGCTCCCCGGGCATCGCGTCGATCGGCTGCCCCAGGAGCGTGACGGAGCCCGCCACCTTGGGGACGTTCACCGGCATGTCGGAGAGCGCCACCTGGACGGTCTGCGCGCTGCCGTCGCTGCTGCGGATCTCGATCTGCCCGAAGGCCTCCAGAAACGGGCCGGCGGTAAAGCCGGCCTCCACACCGCGCGCCTCGCCGGTGCGGGAGTGCTTGGCCTTAAAAGTCACGTCCACCGGCGATGAGGCCGCCAGGATACCGAAAAACGTCGCGCGGCCCTCGACGATGGCGGCACCGCCGGCGGGGATGGAATAGTTGCGGATGTCGAGTTTCGACGCCATCAGTTGAACACCCGCGGCAGCACGGTTGCGGCGACGACGCCGGCCACCGCCAGGGCGCCGAGTTGCAATAATCGCTCGTCGTTGCTCTTGCCCTGGGCCTGCACCAGGCGTGCCAGCTCGCCGGTAAAGGCCCGGTTCTGCGCCGTCACCGCGCCCAGCACCTCGGTGGTCTGCTCCCGCCCCGATCGCACCGCCGCGAGCGCCACGTCCCGCGTGGTCTCCAGGGCGTCGGCGCCGAAGTCGGAGGCGAAGCCCAGGGCCTCGCGCACGGCGCCGGCGTCGGTCTCGAAGAACGTCACCCGGGCGCCCTTGCCGGCGGCAATCGCGGGGCCCTGGACCTCAGAAAAGCCCTGGTTGTTGACCTCGTTTATGTTGCGCGTTTCGCTCGAGGAACGCGAGCTGAACAGCCCCATAAATCACCCCTTGCGACGGCGCCCAGACATCACCGCCAGGACCACGGCGCCGGCGATGATGCCGGCGATCACAAGCTGGTTGTTTGCGCCCGGCGGGGCGAAGTTGACCCCGCCGATGGTTGCGGGGCCGATATTGCCGCTCTTGGCGCTGGCGCTGCTCGATGATTGCAGCGCGCCGCCACCAGTCAGCGACTCGAAGCCGAAACCGGGCAGCGCCATGACTACCGAAATCGCCCGGTCAGGAGCGCGAACGTCAGGCCGGCGGCCACCGCCAGGCCCGCCCACTGCCAGGGCGCCAGGCCGCCGGGCACCCTGGGCGTGGACGGTGCCGCCACGGCGGGGGCCTGCCCGGTCCTCACGTCCACCTGATCGGGGATGTTGTTGTCGTCGCTGGGGCGCTCCACGTCGATGAGCCGGGCGCGGCCCACGTCGATGAG
>JALUTW010000258.1 GCA_027021685.1 Chromatiales bacterium
GCAGAAGGGACGCTTCGGGCTGCGCGCGGTCTATGCGAGCTGGGACATCGAGGGCAGCGGCCCGGCGGGCATCGGCGCCGACGAGCAGACCGGCTGGTACGTGGAGCCGTCCTTCCGCATCAACGACAAATGGGGAGTGTTCGCCCGCTACAACACCTGGGACAACCGCGCCGGCGACAGCCAGGATTCGGAGTACACCCAGGTGGACGTGGGCTTCAACTACTGGCCCCACCCCGACGTGGTGATCAAGGTGGATTACCAGGACCAGGACGTGCCCCCCGGTGAGAACGAGCTGGACGGCATCAACATCGGCGTGGGCTACCAGTTCTGACGCCGAAGCTGCAGACGGGTACAATGCGCGCGCCCCGGCCGCCGGCCGGGGCGCCGCGCGTTTCTCCACCGCGATGAAGGACGGAACACCATGATCACCGCACGGGCCCTGCCGCTGCTCCTGGCGCTGGCGCTGCTGGCCGCAGCACCGGCGCTTCCGGCCCGCGGCGTGTACCAGGCGCCGGAAGACTTCCTCGCCGAGGTCTTCGCCGGCGAGGTACCGCCTCCCGGAACGATCTGGCTCACCGGCGAGGTGCGCCGCACCGCGCAGGAGATCCTCAGCCACCGGCCCGCGGCCCTGCGCGTGCGCTACTGGCGGCGCGGCCGGCGCACCGCCTGGATCCTGGAGGAGATCGGCAAGGAGAAACCCATCACCGTGGGCCTGGTGGTGGACGGCGGGGTCCTGGAACGCGTCCGGGTGCTGGTGTTCCGCGAAAGCCGCGGCTACGAGGTCCGCGAGCCCGCCTTCACCCGCCAGTTCGACGGCGCGCGGCTGCGGGAAGGCACCCGCCTCGACCGGCCCATCGACGGCATCACCGGCGCCACCCTGTCGGTCCGTGCCCTCACCCGCCTGGCCCGGCTGGCCCTGTTCCTGCATGCCAGGGTGATGGAGCGCGATGACACGCCATAGGCGCCGCCGCCTCAAGCTCAAGTCGCTGTACGTCTGGCACCGCTGGCTGGGCGTGGCCGCGGCACTGTGGGTGCTGGTGCTCTCGGCCACCGGCATCGCCCTCAACCACACCGAGGAGCTGGCCCTGGACAGCCGCCCGGTGCACTGGGCCTGGCTGCAGGACGCCTACGGCATTCGCATCCCCGAAGCGGTGCCGGCGTTTCGCGTAGGAAACCGCTGGCTGTCCCAGTGGGGAGACCAGCTCTACCTGGACACCCGGCCGGTGGCCCGCCTGGCCGAACCCCTGGCCGGCGCCGCGGCGGTGGACGGGATCATCGTGGCGGCCTCCGCGCGCAAGGTGTTGCTGCTCACTCCCGCGGGGGAACTCGTCGAGGCGCTGGGACCGGCCCAGGGCGTGCCACGGGGCATCCGCGCCCTGGGACTCGACGGCGAAGGCCACGTGGTGGTCGAGGCGGGTGACGGCCTGCATCGCACCGATGCCCAATTCACGACCTGGCATGGAACCGACAAGCCACCCCTCCGCTGGGCCGGTTCCGAGCCCCTGCCGCCCCACCTGGCCAGGGCCGTCGCACCGCGTTACCGCGCCGCCCTGCTGTCGGCCGAGCGGGTGCTGCTGGACCTGCACAGCGGGCGCCTGCTGGGCCGTGCCGGCGTCTTAATGTCCGACGCGGTGGCGGTGATCCTGATCCTGCTCGCCGCCTCCGGCACCTTCCTCTGGTACCGCCAGATCAGAAGACGGAGGTCAGGCGGCAGAAGATGGGAATGATCCGTCCCGTGATCACTGAATTTCCGTCCTCTGACCTCTGTCACCCGAACCGATATCGGCGCCTGGACCTTCGCGCCGGGGCGGCGCTCCCACATGGGCATGGTCTCGTGTAGGAGCGGCCCCCGTTCAGAGGACAGATGACAGAAGACAGAGGACAGAAGAGCGTTAGGTGCGGGGGCTTCGCCACCATACCCTGCAATCCGGTCTCTGTCTTCTGTCCTCTGCCCTCCGTCTTCTGAACGGGCGGCGCTCCTACAGGGATTGCTTGGCGTAGGAGCGGCCCCGTTCAGAGGACAGATGACAGAAGACAGAGGACAGAAGAGCGTTAGCAGGCTGTTGAAATTGCCATGGATTCGACGCCATTCATGCGAATCTGAAGGAGAACCAGCAGCGTGACATTACTCCTGGCAGGTTTTTTTCACCCATTTCGATGGATTCGCGTCCATTCAGGGGTGTCCAGAGACACCAACCCCTGGAATATGCACGCCTCAACACGGCACCACCCCCAGATTGCGCATCCGCACCAGGTTGTACGCCGCAAAAG
>JALUTW010000259.1 GCA_027021685.1 Chromatiales bacterium
ACCGGCGAGGTGGTGTACGTGGACGCCGGCTACAACATCATGGGCATGCGGCCGCTGGAGGCCGACAACGGCTGACGATAGCGGCATCCGGTGCGATCACTCACCAAACAAGCCCTGTAGGAGCGCCGCCCGTTCAGAGGACGGAGGACAGAGACCGGAAGACGGAACCCCTTCGGGGTATGGTGGCGAAGCCACCGCACCCTGCGCCCTTCTGTCCTCTGTCTTCCGACTTCTGTCCTCTGAACGGGCCGCTCCTGCGCCGTTCCGCCCCCGCGGCTATGACGCCTCCGGCTCGGCCGCCAGGATGTCCTTCTCGCCCTCCATGCGCGCCACCATCACAGCCCCCACCGAGTCCGAGAACACGTTGACCGCGGTGCGCAGCATGTCCAGCACGCGGTCCACTGCCAGGACCACGCCGATGGCCTCCAGCGGCAGGCCGATGGCGGCCAGGATGATGGTGATGGCCACCAGCGAGGCCGAGGGGATCCCCGCCACGCCGATGGAGGTGAGCAGGGCGATGAGCACGATGGTGAACTGGGTCACCAGGCCCAGCTCCAGCCCGTAGAGCTGGGCGATGAACATGGCCACCACGCACTCGTAGAGGGCGGTGCCGTCCATGTTCACCGTGGCGCCCAGGGGCAGCACGAAGGAGGCCGTGCGGTTGGACACCCGGGCGTTCTTCTCCACACACTCCAGGGTCAGCGGCAGGGTGGCGGACGACGAGGCGGTGGAAAAGGCGGTCAGCAGGGCCGGGGCCATGGCGCGGAAGTGGCGCCACGGGCTCACCCGGGCCAGCAGCCGCAGCGCCAGCGGCAGCGTGACCAGGGCATGGAAGGCCAGGGCCGCCACCACCGTGAGCACGAACTTGCCCAGGGTGAGGGCAAAATCCGCGATCTGCTGCGCCTCCAGGCCCGCCACCACCTTGGCCACCAGGCAGAACACCCCCAGGGGGGCGAACTTCATGATGAACAGGGTGACCTGCATCATGATGTTGAGCACGCCCTGCCAGAAGTTGTACTGCACCTCGGCATAGGTATCGTCGACACGGGTGAGGAAGAAGCCGTAGAGCAGGCTGAAGAAGATGAGCCCCAGGAGCTGGCCGTCGGCCGCCGCGGCCACGATGTTGGGGGGCACCATGCTGATGAAGACGCCGGTGAGGTCCGACAGCTCGCGGTCCTGCAGATGGGACAGGTCCTGCTCTGCCGCCGCCCCGGCCGAGGCCAGCAGGTTGCGGGCCAGCTCCGGCTCCACCACGCCCGGTGCCACCAGGTTCACCAGCAACAGCCCGGTGACGATGGCGAGAAAGCTGCTCGCGATGTAGAAGGCCAGGGTCTTGGCCCCCAGGCGGCCGATGCCGTGGCTGCCGCCGATGCCCGCCACCCCGATGACGATGGACGAGACCACCAGCGGCACGATGATCATCTTCAGCCCGTTGAGAAACAGGGTGCCGAAGAACTCGTACACCGCATAGGCGCGCACGCCCAGCACCGTGCCCTCGGTGCCGGTGGCCAGGCCCGCGCCCACCGCCAGCACCAGGGCGATGAGAATCTGCCAGTGCAGGGCCAGGCGTTTCACCGTAACCGGTCCGCCGCCGGCGCCTGGGCTAGGCGCCCTCGTCCCCGGCCGGCGTGATGCTCACGTCGGCCGTCTGGCGCAGGAAGCGCATGAGATGCTCGAAGTCGTCCTGCCCGCGGGCCGCCGCCAGGCGCCGTTGCTCCGCCACCACGTCCTTGTCGTCCAGCTTCTCCGGCACCCGCCGGCCGAACACCGCCACCACCGCCACTTCACCGCCGGCCCGGCTCACGGTCCGCACCTTCACACCCGTCTTCCCGTCCTGTGGCAGCGGCAGGGCGAAGGCCGCCCGGCGCAGGTCCCGGGCCAGCCTGGCCCCCGCCCGCGGGCCCTCGCGCTCCACCCAGCCGATGCGCTTCCACGCCGCGCCCTCGACCGCGGCCGCCACCTTTTCCGGCGCCTCGCCGGCCGCCAGCCTGGCGGCGGCGGCCTCGGCCGCCTGGCGCGCCGCCTCTGCCGCCTGCTCGCGCTTGAGCCGGGCGGTGATGAGGTCCTTCACCGCCTCCAGCGGCCTGACCCGCGCCTCGCGGTGGCCGATCACCCGCAGCACCAGCCGGCGGGTGTCGTCCACGTCGATGAGAGGGCTGTTGCGGCCCTCCTCCATGACCTCCGGCGAGAAGGCGGCCTCCACCACGTCGCGGTGGGCCAGGACCCCCGGGCCGCCGGCCCGGGAGAACCAGTCGCTGGTCCTGATCTCC
>JALUTW010000260.1 GCA_027021685.1 Chromatiales bacterium
TGGTGGAGGGGGGAGGATTCGAACCTCCGAAGGCTGAGCCGTCAGATTTACAGTCTGATCCCTTTGACCACTCGGGAACCCCTCCCGCGAACGAAGCCGGTTATTTTGGGCAAGCCACGCCCCGCTGTCAACCGCTAACAGCCTGAAAGCCTGAGGATTATCATTGCCCCCGGATCCCCGCCGATGCCTGGAGCTGGCGAAGGGATTCGAACCCCCGACCGGCTGATTACAAATCAGCTGCTCTACCAACTGAGCTACGCCAGCGTGTCCGCGCCCCGGCCATCCTCCCACACCGGAAGATGGGCGCGAATTCTATGCAATTGGCGCCACGATAGCAACGCAGACCCTCACAAACCGGCAGGACAGGCCTGCTCCAGCTGGCCGATGCCCGGATGCTTCTCCTTGATCTGGGCCAGATGTTCGGGCCCCGGGGCGCCTTCGGCCGCGGGCCAGTCCAGCCAGTAGACCCGCCGGGGCAGCGGCACCGGCTCGATGCGGGCGGGGAACCCCTTCTTTCGCATGGCTGCCAGTCGCCGCCGGGCCAGCTGAGGCCGCGAGAACACCCCCAGTGAAATGGCATTGCGGTGGGGGCCCGCGGCCACCAGCAGATGATCCTTGACCCCGGCCGCCTTCAGCCGGGCCAGGGTCCGCCGCGCCGCCTTGCGATCGGACGCCGGGGGGATGTAGACCCAGAACCCCCGGCGACTGGTGTCCCGCTCGGCCCGGCGCCGGGCGGCGATTCCCAGCTGTTCCAGGTACTTGCGCGCCGCCTCCGCCCCGGCCACGGTGGCAAACGGCCCCAGGCTGAGGCACCGGCCGGTGGCGGGCGCCGTCGGTGCCGCCGCCTGTTCCCGCGCCAGCACCAGCCGCGGCACCCCGTCCGGTTCCGGCCCTGCCGCCGGCGCCAGGCTGTCCAGCGACCGGTAATGCCACAGGAACACCACCAGGTTGGCCAGCAGCAGCAGGTAGATCGCCACTTTCATGATTCACCTTCACCACCTGCCTCGCCGCTGCGGGCCAGGCAGGCCAGGCCATGGAGCACCAGGTCCGGTTCCACGCGCACCGTCCCGGACAACAGCGGCTCCAGCAGCGGGGCCTCGCCCCCGCAGAGCACCACGGTGACGCTGTCGCTGTCCGATTCCCGGGCCAGCCGTGCCGCCGCCCGCTCCACCAGGCCGGCGGCCGCTGCGGCAGTGCCCGCGGCTGCGCACTCGCCGGTACTGCGACCCGCCGCTGCCGGCACCGGCGGCAGCGGGCCGCCAAAGACGTGCGGTGCCAGCCGCTCCAGGGCCTGGCGCATGGCCGAAATCCCGGGGGCGATGAAGCCGCCCAGGTGGGTGCCGTCGGCCCGGAGCAGGTCCACCGTGAGCGCGGAGCCGGCATCGGCCACCACCTTGGGCCCGCCCACCTGCCAGTGCGCGCCCACCAGTGCCGCCCACCGGTCGACTCCCAGCCGCCCCGGCTCGCGGTAGCCGTTGCGGACTCCGCAGGCCCGGGCACCGGTGCGGACGAAGCGGGGCTCCAGGCGCCAGTGACGGCGGCACCACTGCGCCAGCGTCTGCGCCGCCGCGGGACCGGCGACGCAGGCCGCCACCACGGCCTCCGGCACCGGCAACCGGCTCCAGCACTGGTCCAGGACCGCCGCCAGGGGCCGGCCGCGCCAGGATACGGCGTCGGCGGAGGCCCCCGCGGCCAGATCGGCCTCGTGCAACCACTTGAGCCGGCTGTTGCCCAGGTCCGCCAGCAGCATGGCTCAGGCGGCACCCGGCGGGCCGGACGCCGGGCGCAGGCTCACTTCACCCGACCACAGCCGCCGCAGGCGGCCGGCCTGCTCCACCACCAGGGCGCCACTCTCCTCCACCCCCCGGGCCAGGGCGGACTCGGTGCCGCCGGCCAGATGGAGCCGCACCGGGCGGCCGGCCAGCACGTCGCGCCCGCGCCAGGATTCCAGGAACGGCGCGAGACCGGACTCGGCATAGCCCACGCAGGCCCGCACCAGCCCCTCCAGCACCGCCGAGGCCAGGGCGTTGCGCGAGAGGCCGGGCGCGGCCGCGGCCAGCTCGGCCCAGGGCTGATCGATGGCGGCTGCCACTCCTTCCGGCATGCCGAAGTTGAGCCCCACGCCCAGCACCGCCAGCGTGGGCCCGTTCTGCTCGCCGCGCACCTCCACCAGCACGCCGCCCAGCTTGCGCCCGCCCAGGAGGAGATCGTTGGGCCACTTGAGGCCCAGCTCCACCCCGGCCAGGCGCTCCACCGCCTCGGCC
>JALUTW010000261.1 GCA_027021685.1 Chromatiales bacterium
ACCGTGAAGTCGTTCATGGCCGCGGGGTGTCCATGCCGCCTCGCTCCCGGGGGCTGTTGCGGTGCGGTTGTGCCGGTGATCTCTGCACCCCGTGGGCTTGCAGGCGTGCAGGCCGGGCGGGAATCAGATGGCGCGGGCCTGGTCGGCGGCGTTGCCGGTGTAGGCCGCGGGGGTCAGGGCCTTGAGCCGCTGCTTGGCCTCGTCCGGGATCTCCAGGCCGTCGATGAATTCGCGCAGGGCCGCGGCGTCGATGCGCCGGCCGCGGGTGAGCGCCTTGAGCTTTTCATAGGGCTGCTCCACGCCGTAGCGGCGCATCACCGTCTGCACGGCCTCGGCCAGCACTTCCCAGTTGTCCTCCAGGTCTGCCGCCAGGCGCTCGCGGTCCACCTCCAGCTTGGACAGGCCGCGCAGGGTCGAGGCCAGGGCGATGACGGTGTAGGCCACGCCCGCGCCCACGTTGCGCAGCACGGTGGAATCGGACAGGTCCCGTTGCAGGCGCGAGACCGGCAGCTTCGCCGCCATGTGGTCGAACACGGCGTTGGCCAGGCCCAGGTTGCCCTCGGAGTTCTCGAAGTCGATGGGGTTGACCTTGTGCGGCATGGTGGAGGAGCCCACCTCGCCGGCCACGGTCTTCTGCCGGAAGTAGCCCAGCGAGATGTAGAGCCAGATGTCGCGGTCCAGGTCCAGCACCACGTTGTTGAAGCGCATGAGGGCATGGAACAGCTCGGCCATGTAGTCGTGGGGCTCGATCTGCACCGTGTACGGGTTCCACTCCAGGCCCAGCGACTCCACGAAGCGGCGCGCCAGGGCCGGCCAGTCCACCTCGGGATAGGCCGCCATGTGCGCGTTGTAGTTGCCCACCGCACCGTTGATCTTGCCCAGCATGGGCACCGCGGCCACCTGCTCGCGCTGGCGCCGCAGGCGGTGGACCACGTTGGCGATCTCCTTGCCCACGGTGGTGGGCGAGGCGGGCTGCCCGTGGGTGCGCGAGAGCATGGGGATGGTGGCGTGGTCACGCGCCATGCGCACCAGCACGTCGATGAGTTCGTCCATGAGCGGCAGCAGCGCCTGGGTGCGGCCCTCGCGCAGCATGAGCGCGTAGGCCAGGTTGTTGATGTCCTCGGAGGTGCAGGCGAAGTGGAAGAACTCGGCCGCCTTCTCCAGCTCGGCGTTGCCGGTGATCTTCTCCTTCAGGAAGTACTCCACCGCCTTGACGTCGTGGTTGGTGGTGCGCTCGATGTTCTTCACCCGCTGCGCATCGGCCTCGGTGAAGCGTTCCACGATGTGCTCCAGCACCTCGCGCGCGTGGGCCGAGAAGGGCGGCAGCTCGGCGATGCCCGGTTCCTCCGCCAGGGCCAGCAGCCAGCGCACCTCCACCAGCACCCGGTGGCGGATGAGGCCGTACTCGCTGAAGATGGCACGCAGGTCCTCGGTGCGGCCGGCATAGCGGCCGTCGATGGGGGAAACGGCGGTGAGCGGGGAGAGGTCCATGGCGGTAATCTTACTTCAGTGGCAGGCCAACGACCATCGTGAATCGTTGGCCGCGTGTTTTGCTTTCCCCTCACCCTGTCCCTCTCCCGCAGGGAGAGGGGACCGGTTGTTCAGGCGCGGCCGGCTCCGAACACCACGGTCTTCCCCCTCTCCCCTTGGGGGAGAGGGCTGGGGTGAGGGGGGTCAACCCGCCGCGAGCTGTTCCAGCACGTAGGGCAGGATGCCTCCGGCGCGCATGTACTCCACTTCCTGCGGGGTGTCGATGCGCACGCGCACGCGGAAGGTGGTCTCGCTGCCGTCGTCGGCGGTGGCGGTGACCGTGGCCTCGCGCGCCTCGCCGTCGTCGAGCCCGGTGACGGCGTAGGTCTCGCGGCCGGTGAGGCCGAGGCCCGCTGCGTTCTCGCCCGGCATGAACTCCAGGGGCACGATGCCCATGCCCACCAGGTTGGAGCGGTGGATGCGTTCGTAGCTCTCGGCGATGACCGCGCGCACGCCCAGCAGCTTCGGCCCCTTGGCCGCCCAGTCGCGCGAGGAGCCGGAGCCGTATTCCTTGCCGGCGATGACGATGAGGGGGACACCTTCCTCCCGGTACTTCATGGCTGCATCGAAGATGCTCATCTGCGCGCCGTCGGGCAGGTGCACGGTGACGCCGCCCTCGGTGCCCGGTGCCAGCAGGTTGCGCAGGCGGATGTTGGCGAAGGTGCCGCGCATCATCACCTCGTGGTTGCCGCGGCGCGAGCCGTAGGAGTTGAACTCCGCCGGCGGTATG
>JALUTW010000262.1 GCA_027021685.1 Chromatiales bacterium
AACATTGAGCCTGCACCTGGACCTGCAGGTGGCGCCGGGCCTGGCCGGGGTGCCCGGGGCGGAGGACCTGCGCCGCTTCGCCGCGGCCGCGCTGGCGGCGGCGCCGCGGGCGCCGGCGGAGGCCGAACTCTCGGTGCGGGTGGTGGATGCCGACGAAATGGCGGCGCTCAACGCCCGCTACCGCGGCCGCAGCGGCCCCACCAACGTGCTGTCCTTTCCCTTCGAGGCACCGCCGGGGGTGGACCTGCCGTTTCTGGGCGACCTGGTGGTGTGCGCCCCGGTGGTGGCGCGCGAGGCGCGGGAGCAGGGCAAGCTGCCGGAGGCCCACTGGGCCCACATGGTGGTGCACGGGGTGCTGCACCTGCTGGGGCACGATCACCAGACCCCGGCGGAGGCCGAAGCCATGGAGGCCCTGGAACGCACCGCCCTGGCCCGCCTCGGTTTTCCCGATCCCTACACCGTGCAGGAGTGACATGAACGAGGAACCTGGCAGCGCCTCCGCGGGCCGCACCGCCCGCGGAGGTCACGAGGAACCCTCCTGGTTGCAGCGGCTGACCCGGGTGCTGGCCAGCGGGCCGCGCGACCGCGAGGAACTGGTGCAGATGCTGCGCGAGGCCCAGCGCCGCGGCCTGCTGGACGCCGATGCCCTGGCCATGATCGAGGGCGTGCTCCAGGTGTCCGAGATGCAGGTACGCGACGTCATGATCCCGCGCTCGCAGATGGTCGTGGTGGAGCGTGATGCCGAGCCGGCGGCGATTCTGCGCACCGTCATCGAATCGGCCCATTCGCGTTTTCCCGTCATCGGCGAGGACCGCGACGAGGTCATCGGCATCCTGCTGGCCAAGGACCTGCTGCCGCTGTTCGCCCGCAACGGCGAGGAGGGCGAGTTCAGCATCCGCGAGATCCTGCGCCCGGCGGTGTTCATTCCCGAGAGCAAGCGCCTCAACGTCCTGCTCAAGGAGTTCCGCGCCAGCCGCAACCACATGGCCATGGTGGTGGACGAGTACGGCGGCATCGCCGGGCTGGTCACCATCGAGGACGTGCTGGAGCAGATCGTGGGCGAGATCGAGGACGAGCACGACTTCGAGGGCGATACCTACATCCTCGATCACTCCCCGCAGCAGAGCACGGTCAAGGCGCTCACGCCCATCGAGGAGTTCAACGACCACTTCGGCACCGATTTCTCCGACGAGGAGTTCGACACCATCGGCGGGCTGGTGATGAAGGCCTTCGGCCACCTGCCCCGGCGCGGCGAGACCGTGGTGCTGGGGCCGCTGGAGTTCCGCATCCTGCGTGCCGACAACCGCCGCATCTATCTCATGCAGGTCACCCGGCTGGCCCGGGCGCCGGCCGCGGCGGACGCCGCCGGCGGTGGCTGAGGTCCGCCTTGCCGGCTGGCGGGGCGACGCCCTGGCCCTGGCCGCCGGTGCCCTGCTGCCCGCGGCCTTCGCCCCCCTGGGCCTGTGGCCCCTGGCCGTGGCCGCGCCCGCGGTGCTGTGGCTGGCCTGGCTCGACGCGCCGCCGGGCCGGGCCCTGTGGCGCGGCTGGCTGTTCGGCCTGGGCCTGTTCGGGGTGGGGGTGTCGTGGGTGTTCGTCGCCATCCACGAGTTCGGCCATACCCCGGCGCCCCTGGCCGCGGTGCTCACCTTCCTGTTCATCGCCTTCCTCGCCCTGTTTCCCGCCGCGCAGGGCTGGGCCTCGGCCCGGCTGGCGGGCGCGGGAGAGGCCCGCCGGCCGGCGGTCCTGCTCCTGGCCTGGCCGGCGCTGTGGGTGCTGGCGGAGTGGGCCCGGGGGCGGTTTCTCACCGGGTTCCCCTGGCTGCACCTGGGCTACAGCCAGACGGACTCGCCCCTGGCCGGGCTGGCGCCGGTGGCCGGGGTCTACGGCGTGTCCCTGGCCGTGGCCCTGAGTGCGGGGCTGGTCCTGGCGGGCCTGGCCGGGCGGCTCCGGGGCCGGGCCTGGGCCGCGGGGCTGGCGGCGCTGTGGCTGGGGGCATGGCTGCTGGGGCGCATCGCCTGGAGCGGGCCGGCGGGCGAACCCATCCGCGTCGCCCTGGTCCAGGGCAACGTGCCCCAGGCGACCAAGTGGGCGCCGGGCTCGGTGGAGCGGCGCCTGCGCACCTACGCCGCGCTCACCCGCGAGCACTGGGACGCCGACGTGGTGATCTGGCCCGAGAACTCCCTGACCGTGTTCTACCACCGGCTGGCCGAGCCCTTCTTCGCCCCGCTGGTGGCCGAGGCCCGGGCCCACGGCACCGAGCTCCTGGTGGGCCTGCCGGTGCAGGAGCCCGACGGGCGCTACCACAGCAGCTTCGTCCACTTCAATGGAGGGGTGCACTTCTACCACAAGACCCACCTGGTGCCCTTCGGCGAGTACGTGCCCCTGGAGCGCTGGCTGCGCGGGCTCATCGGCTTCTTCGACCTGCCCATGTCCGGGTTCTCGCCGGGTCCGGCGGACCAGGCCCCGCTCGCCCTGCGCGGGCGGCCGGTGGCGGTGTCCATCTGCTACGAGGACGCCTTCGGCGAGGAACTCATCCGCTGGCTGCCGCGGGCGGAGCTGCTGGTCAACGGCAGCAACAACGCCTGGTACGGGGACTCCCTGGCGCCGCACCAGCATCTCCAGATCTCGCGCATGCGCGCGCTGGAGACCGCGCGCCCGCTGCTGCGGGTGACCACCAACGGGATCTCGGCCATCACCGATGCCCGCGGCCGGGTCCTGGCGCGCAGCCCGCAGTTCGCCACCCACGTGCTGCGCGGCGAGGTGCGCCCGCACCGCGGGGCCACGCCCTACGTGCGCGCAGGCAACGCGCCGGTGCTGGGACTGGCACTGCTCATGCTGGCGGCGGCCGCGGCATGGCGGCGTTTATTGTGAGCGGCGGCGGCGCTGCGTTATCCTGTGCGCCTTTGCACAGGCGGCACATCAGGTGACGGAGTCCGGCGGCATGAAGGAGCAGTACCATCCCGAGGAAGTCGAGCGCGAGGCCCAGGCCTGGTGGGACGAGCACCAGACCTTCCGCGCGGTGGAGGACCCGGCGCGGGAGAAGTACTACTGCCTGTCCATGTTCCCCTACCCCAGCGGCCGCCTGCACATGGGCCACGTGCGCAACTACACCATCGGCGACGTGATTTCGCGCTACCAGCGCATGCGCGGGAAGAACGTGCTTCAGCCCATGGGCTGGGACGCCTTCGGCCTGCCGGCGGAGAACGCCGCCCTCCAGCACAAGGTGCCGCCGGCCCGGTGGACCCGCGACAACATCGCCTACATGCGGGATCAGCTCCGGCGCCTGGGCTTCGGCTACGACTGGAGCCGCGAGCTGGCCACCTGCGATCCCGAGTACTACCGCTGGGAGCAGTGGCTGTTCACGCGCCTGTTCGAGCGCGGCCTGGTGTACCGCAGGACCGCGCCGGTCAACTGGTGTCCCCACGACCAGACCGTGCTCGCCAACGAGCAGGTCATCGACGGCCGCTGCTGGCGCTGCGACACGCCGGTGGAGCGGCGGGACATCCCCCAGTGGTTCATGAAGATCACGGCCTACGCCGACGAGCTGCTGGAGGGCCTGGACCGGCTCGAGGGCTGGCCCGAGGCGGTGCGCACCATGCAGCGCAACTGGATCGGCCGTTCCGAGGGGGTCGAGATCGTGTTCGACGTGGAGGGCGGCGGCCCGCTCAAGGTCTTCACCACCCGCCCCGACACCCTCATGGGGGTGACCTACGTGGCGGTGGCTCCGGAACACCCGCTGGCCCGCGCGGCGGCCGGGGTTCATCCCAACGTCGCCGCCTTCATCGAGGAGTGCACCCGCGGCGGCACCGCCGAGGCGGAGCTGGAGACCATGGAGAAGAAAGGCATGGACACCGGCTTCAAGGCGGTGCACCCGGTCACCGGCGACCGGGTGCCGGTGTTCGTGGCCAACTTCGTGCTCATGGCCTACGGCGAGGGCGCGGTGATGGCGGTGCCGGCCCACGACCAGCGCGACTGGGAGTTCGCCCGCCGCTACGGCCTGCCCGTGCGCCAGGTCATCGCCCCCGCCGGCGGTGGCGAGGTGGACCTGAAACAGGGCGCCTTCACCGACAAGGGCGTGCTGGTGGACTCGGGCGAGTTCACCGGCCTGAGTTCCGGGGAGGCCTTCGAGCGCATCGCGGTCTGGCTGGAGGCCCGGGGCAAGGGCCGGCGCCGGGTCAACTACCGGCTGCGCGACTGGGGCATTTCGCGCCAGCGCTACTGGGGCGCCCCCATTCCCATCATCCACTGCGAACACTGCGGCGAGGTGCCGGTGCCCGACGAGGACCTGCCGGTGCGCCTGCCCGAGGACGTGGACCTGGACGGGGCCGGCTCGCCGCTGGCGCGCATGCCTTCCTTTTATAAGGTGGACTGTCCCCGCTGCGGGCGTCCCGCCCGGCGCGAGACCGACACCTTCGACACCTTCATGGAGTCGTCGTGGTACTTCGTCCGCTATTGCTGCGCCGACAACCGGACGGCCATGGTGGACGACCGGGCCGGCCACTGGCTGCCGGTGGACCAGTACATCGGCGGCATCGAGCATGCCATCCTGCACCTGCTCTACGCGCGCTTCTTCACCCGCCTCATGCGCGACCTGGGCCTGGTGGACATCGACGAGCCCTTCACCAACCTGCTGACCCAGGGCATGGTGCTCAAGGACGGGGCCAAGATGTCCAAGTCCAAGGGCAACACCGTGGACCCCGAGGCCCTGATGCGGAAGTACGGCGCCGACACCGCGCGCCTGTTCATCATGTTCGCGGCACCGCCGGAGCAGTCGCTGGAGTGGTCCGATGCCGGGGTGGAGGGGGCATTCCGCTTCCTGCGGCGGCTGTGGCGGCGGGTGCACGACCACGTGCAGGGCGGGCCGGCCCCGGCGCTGGAGCCCGCGGCCCTGGACGACCGGCAGAAGGCCCTGCGCCGGCGCACCCACGAGACCATCGTCAAGTGCTCCGAGGACATCGGCCGCCGCTACACCTTCAACACCGCCATCGCCGCGGTGATGGAACTGCTCAACGAACTCAACCGCTTCGACGACGGCAGCCCCCAGGGCCGGGCGGTGGTGCAGGAGGCGCTGGAAACCGCGGTCCTGCTGCTGGCCCCCATCGTGCCCCACATCACCCACGTGCTGTGGCGCGAGCTGGGCCACACGGAGCGGGCGGTGGTGGACGAGGCCTGGCCCGAGGCCGATCCGGCGGCCCTGGTGCGCGACGAGATCGAGCTGGTGGTGCAGGTCAACGGCAAGCTGCGCGGGCGCATCACGGTGCCGGCCGACGCCGGCCGCGACGCGGTGGAGGCCGCCGCCCTGCACGAGCCCAACGTGCAGCGCTTCGTGGAGGGGCGCGGGGTGTCCAAGGTCATCGTGGTGCCGGGCCGGCTGGTCAACATCGTGGTGCACTGACAGGATGTTGAAAAAGGTCGTCCAGACCTTTTTCAACGCGCCGAACCCGGCGCAGGTCCGGGTTCGGCTACGCCAAATCGAGTGCGTGCGCCCCCGATTTGCGGGCGGGGCATCCCTGCCCCGCCCTGGCAGGCTGTTTTTCAACAGCCTGCCAGGCATGACCCGGGGCCTGCCGCGGATGCTGGTGCCGGGCCTGGTCCTGGCGGTGCTCGCGGCCGGCTGCGGCTTCCACCTGCGCGGCGCGGCGGTGGTGCCCGCCGCCTTCGCCCGGGTCCACGTGGCCGGGCCGGCGGCCACCGGCGCCACCGCACGCGCCCTGGCCGCGGCCCTGGCCGAGGCCGGGGCCCGCACCGTGGCCGCGCGCGGGGAGGCCGACGCGGTGCTGGAGGTCATGGCCGCCGCCACCCGGCGCCGGGTGGCGAGCGTGGACAGCCGGGGCCGCGCCACCGAGTACGAGCTGCGCCACACGCTCACCTTCCGCGTCACCGACGGCGAGGGCCGCGAGCTGCTGCCGGAGCAGACCGTGGTCCGGGTGCGCGATTTCCTGTTCAACCCCGACAACGTGCTGGGCGCCGCCGACGAAGAGGCCCTGCTGCGCCGGCGCCTGCTGGAGGAGTCGGCGCGCCTGGCGGTGGGGCGCATGGCCCGGGCCCTGGCGGCGGTGGAGGCGGCACCGTGAAGCTCAACCTGTCCGGGCTCATGGAGCACCTGGAGGGCAGTACCCCGCTGGTGCCGGTCTACCTGCTGGCCGGCGACGAGCCCTTCCAGCTGGGGCAGGCGGCGGACGCGGTGCGGGCCGCGGCCCGGCGCCAGGGCTACGCGGAGCGCAAGGTGTTTTTCGCCGAGCGCGGCTTCGACTGGAAGGAGCTGGCGGCGGAGCAGGACGCCCTGTCGCTGTTTGCCGAGCGGCGGCTGCTGGAACTGCGCCTGCCCCAGCCCCGGCCCGGCGATGCGGGGGCCCGGGTGCTGGCGGAATGGGCCGCGCGGCCGGCGGCCGACACCGTGCTGATGGTGATCACGGGCAAGCCGGACCGCGGCCAGCAGCGGGCCCGGTGGTTCACCGCGCTGGAGCAGGCCGGGGTGCTGGTGCAGGTGTGGCCGGTGGAGTCCGCGCGCCTGCCCGCCTGGCTCGAGCGCCACATGCGCGCCCGCGGCCTGAAGCCGGCACCGGAGGCGGTGCGGTTGCTGGCCGAGCGGGTGGAAGGCAACCTGCTGGCGGCGGACCAGGCGGTGGAGAAGCTGCTGCTGCTCCACGGTCCGGGACCGGTGGCCGCCGACCAGGTGGCCGAGGCGGTGGCCGACAGTGCCCGCTACGACCTGTTCGATCTGGTGGACACGGCCCTGGCCGGCGATGCGGCGCGCGCGGTGCGCATGACCCGCGGGCTGCTGGCCGAGGGCGTGGAGCCGCCGGTGATCCTGTGGGCCCTGGCCCGGGGCATCCGCGAGGCGGCGGGCGTGGCCGCCGGCGGCGAGGCGGCCCTGGGCCGGGTGTGGGCACGGCGCCAGGGGGTGCTGCGCGCCGCCTGCCGGCGCCACCGCCGCGGGGACTGGTGGCGGCTGTTGCGCCAGGCGGCCCGCATCGACCGCATGATCAAGGGTCTGGCCCCCGGCAGCGCGGCGGACGAGCTGGTACAATTGAGCCTTGCCGTGGCCCAGCCGCCGCGGCGGCAGAACGGGAGCAAGGGGACATGAGCACGGCGGGCGAACAGGTCGCGGCCACCACGGACATCCGTGCCTACATGCACGAGGTGGGCCGGCGTGCGCGCGCGGCCGCCCGGATCCTGGCGCGGGCGGTGACCGGCGACAAGAACGCCGCGCTCCATGCCATGGCCGGGGCCATCGAGGCCCGGCAGGCGGAGCTGCTGGAGGCCAACGCGGCGGACCTGGCTGCCGGCCGCGAGGCCGGGCTGGACGCGGCCCTGCTGGATCGGCTGGAACTCAACCCGGCGCGCATCGCCGCCATGGCCGAGGGCCTGCGCCAGATCGCTGCCCTGCCCGATCCCGTGGGCGCGGTCACCGATCTCAACTACCGGCCCTCCGGCATCCAGGTGGGGCGCATGCGCGTGCCGCTGGGTGTGGTGGGGATCATCTACGAGTCGCGGCCCAACGTCACCGCCGACGCCGCCGGCTTGTGCCTCAAGTCGGGCAACGCCGCCATCCTGCGCGGCGGCTCGGAGGCGGCGCGCTCCAACCAGGCCATCGCCGCCTGCATCCGCGCCGGCCTGCGCGAGGCCGGGCTGCCGGAGACCGCGGTGCAGGTGATCGAGACCACCGACCGGGCGGCGGTGGGCGAGCTCATCAGTATGCCCGAATACGTGGACGTGATCGTGCCGCGCGGCGGCAAGGGCCTCATCGAGCGCATCAGCAACGAGGCGCGGGTGCCCGTCATCAAGCACCTGCACGGGATCTGCCACGTCTACATCGACGGGGCCGCCGACCTGGACAAGGCCATCCGCGTGGCCTACAACGCCAAGACCCAGCGCTACGGCACCTGCAACACCATGGAGACGCTGCTGGTGGACGCCGCCATCGCCGGGCAGGTGCTGCCCCCGCTGGCCCGGCGCTACCGGGAGGCGGGTGTCGAGCTGCGCGGCTGCGAGCGCACCCGGGCCCTCATCGAGGCCCTGCCGGCCACCGACGAGGACTGGGACACCGAGTACCTCGCCCCCGTTCTCTCCATCCGGGTGGTGGACGGGCTGGAGGCGGCCATGGACCACATCTACCGCCACGGCTCCGGGCACACCGACGCCATCGTCACCGAGGACCTGGGACGGGCGCGGCGCTTCCTGGCCGAGGTGGACTCCAGCTCGGTGATGGTCAATGCCTCCACCCGCTTCGCCGACGGCTTCGAGTACGGGCTCGGTGCCGAGATCGGGATCAGCACCGACAAGATCCACGCCCGCGGGCCGGTGGGGCTGGAAGGGCTCACCTCGCAGAAGTTCATCGTCATCGGCGACGGCCACGTGCGGAGCTAGGACCTGCCTTCGTTGATTCCCCGCGCGGCCATTTTGCAGCGTTTCGCGCCCGATCCATGATCGGCGTCTTCGGCGGCACCTTCGATCCGGTCCACTTCGGGCACCTGCGCCCGGCCCTGGAGCTGTACGAGTCCCTGGCGCTGGATGAGCTGCGCTTCGTGCCCTGCGGGCGGCCGCCCCACCGCGAGCCGCCGCAGGCGCGGGCGGAAGACCGCCTGGCCATGCTGCGGGCGGCGGTGCGCGGGCAGCGGGGTTTCGTGGTGGACACCCGCGAGCTGGAACGGCCCGGCCCCAGCTACATGGTGGACACCCTGCAAAGCCTGCGCGACCAGTTTGGTCCCGGCCGCCCGCTGCTGCTGCTGCTGGGGCTGGACGCCTTTCTCGGCCTGGAGACCTGGCACCGGTGGGAGCGGCTGGCGGAGCTGGCCCACCTGGTGGTGGCGCACCGGCCCGGCTTCGTGCCCGCGGACCTGCTCCGGCACCCGGGCCTGTGGGCCCTGGTCTCGTCCAGCCAGGCCGAGGACAGCGGCGAGCTGCGCGATGCGCCGGCGGGAAGGGTGCTGTTCTGCCAGGTGACCCAGCTGGACATCTCCGCCAGCGGTATCCGCCGGCTGCTGGCTGCAGGCCGTGACATCCGCTACCTGGTGCCGGAAGCCGTGCGCGAGATCATCGCGGCCCGCAGGATTTACGATTGAGGAGTGCACGGACCCATGCTTTCGACCCCTGAACTGGAACGGCTGGTGGTGGACGCCCTGGAGGAGATCAAGGGCGGGGACATCCGCGTGCTGGATCTGCGCGGCAAGGCCAGCTTCACCGATGTCATGATCATCGCCTCGGGCACCAGTGACCGCCAGGTCAAGGCCCTGGCCGACAACGTCATCGAGAAGGCCAAGGCCGCGGGCATGCCGCCGCTGGGCGTGGAGGGCGAGCAGCAGGGCGAGTGGGTGCTGGTGGACCTGGGCGACGCCGTGGTGCACATCATGCTGCCGGCAGTGCGCGACTTCTACAACCTGGAAAAGCTCTGGGGCGAGGAGGCGCCCGCCAGCGCCGGGGGCGCCTGAGCGGGTCCCGGCGGTGCGCATCCGTCTCATCGCGGTGGGCACGCGCATGCCGCAGTGGGTGAACGCCGGCTACGAAGACTACGCCCGCCGCCTGCCGCCGGAGTGCCGCCTGGAGCTGGTGGCCATCCCGCCGGGACCCCGCGGGCGCGGCGGCGACGTGGCCCGGGCCCGGGCCCGCGAGGGCGAGCGCATGCTCGCAGCCGTCCCCGCGCGGGCCCACGTGGTGGCGCTGGAAGTGGAGGGGCGGCCCTGGACCACCCCGGACCTGGCCCGTTCGCTGGAGGCCTGGCTGCAGCAGGGGCGTGACGTGGCCCTGCTGGTGGGCGGGCCCGACGGGCTCGACGAGTGCTGCCGCGCCCGCGCCGACGAGGCCCGCTCGCTCTCCCCGCTGACCCTGCCTCACGGTCTGGTGCGGGTGCTGGTGGCCGAGCAGCTCTACCGCGCCTGGAGCCTCCTGCGCGGGCATCCCTACCATCGCGCCTGAGGCCATGGCTTCCCCGCCCGCCACCGTCCTGCTGGCCTCCACCTCGCCCCGGCGCCGCGAGCTGCTGGAACAAATCGGCGTGGCCTTCTCTCTAATCGAGGTCGAGGTGGACGAGCGCCGGCAGCCGGGGGAGGCCCCGGAGGCCATGGTGCGGCGCCTGGCCCTGGCCAAGGCCCGGGCGGGACGCAGTGCCGCCGCGGCCGACGCCCGCCCGGTACTGGGGGCGGACACCGTGGTGGTGGTGGACG